>NZ_JBBNHG010000038.1:0-151313 GCF_040094675.1 Coprococcus hominis (ex Arizal et al. 2022) | reverse complement strand
AGAGGTTTTGAGAACGGAAAGATGATTTGTTAAGAGGTTAGATATAAGATCTTTGTATGAAGTTCTGAAGGTACATGTTACCTTTTATCATTGTGTAAACAATGGTGGATGGCCCGGTGGCTCAGCTGGTTAGAGCGCCGCCCTGTCACGGCGGAGGTCGTGGGTTCGAACCCCATCCGGGTCGCTTGTAGCGAAAGCTACATAATTAAATATATGGGATCTTAGCTCAGCTGGGAGAGCATCTGCCTTACAAGCAGAGGGTCATAGGTTCGAGCCCTATAGGTCCCACTTAAACTGATTGATGACAGCATCGTATATGCCGATGTGGCTCAATTGGCAGAGCAGCTGATTTGTAATCAGCAGGTTATCGGTTCGAGTCCGATCATCGGCTTATCAGTTTAAAAATTTGGGCGGATTCCCGAGTGGCCAAAGGGGACAGACTGTAAATCTGCTGCTTTATGCTTCGGTGGTTCGAATCCACCTCCGCCCACTTTTCCTATTTAGGAATAATTTAATATCGCGGGGTGGAGCAGTCTGGAAGCTCGTCGGGCTCATAACCCGAAGGTCATAGGTTCAAATCCTGTCCCCGCTACTAATTACATAAGATACATGCCCAGATAGCTCAGTTGGTAGAGCAGAGGACTGAAAATCCTCGTGTCGCTGGTTCGATTCCGGCTCTGGGCATCTTTTTTATTTGGCGGAAACCACGTAGAATCAAGGGTTTCCGCCGTTTTTTAATGGTTGAAAAATCGCCTAGGTGGGCAGATAGTGGGCAAAAATTATGAGAAGAGTTTTATTTGATCTAGCTTCCGGTTATCATTTTCGATAACTTTTTGTGTAACATGAATATAGATCTTGCTTGTGATTGTAGATTTGCTGTGTCCTAATCGGCGGGCAATCTCATCCGGAGTCATGCCGTTTGCAGCGAGAAGCGATGCGTGCGTGTGACGTAACATATGAGGTGTTACACGTCGGGCAAGAAGCTTCTCAGATATGATACGAAGGTATTTTTCATAGCCAGCTATTTGCATATGATCACCTTTGTTGTTTGGAATCAAAATATTTGACCTGAAATTGTTTGCAAGCATCAATTCTTTTCTCCATAGCATACATTTTTTTAGTTCTACTAAGAGTGTCGGCTGGATATGTATTACACGTTTGGAATTGTCAGTCTTTGGTGTAGTTACAATGTCGTGCTTTGAATCGTATGTTTTGGAAATTCGAATTGTTAACTGATCCAAGTCAATGTCGGATATTTCTAGTGCTGATAATTCGCCGAAGCGCAGACCGGATAGCAACAGAATTGATGTTGTGTAGTACCAGCGCCAATTTTCGTCATTCTGGATATAGTTAAGAAGTTTTTTTGCTTCTTCAGGTTCCAAGTATTTTGTTTTGATTTCGCTGTCATCTGACGTATCATTAAATTGTTTGAGCTTCGTAAGTAACCGCATATTATCATGATAGTCATTCTCATATCCCCAATTCAACATTGCTTTGAAGCGTGTTATGTATGAGTTCAATGTCGTAAGTTCTTTTCCGGAATCAAGCAATTTGGACTTTACATATTGTGCTGTCAGATTGTTGACAATTGCATCCTGATTCAGTATTTCTATGACAGACGAAGTGACACTTTCATTCCGATCAACTGTGCTGTCTTTATAAATGATTCTTTGGGCTTTCAGATATTCCTTTTGAAGTTTAGAAAGAGTTACCGTGTTGTCGGTGCATTGAAGGTTTTCAATCGTAGCTTCAATTTTTGCAGTAAGCTCTCGCTGCGCTTTTTTCTTGTTTTGGGGAGTATCTTTTTGCTTAAAGACAGTCACGACCTTAGTTTTCTCAGTCAGAGGATCTTTGTATCGTTCACGATAAACTACTCCATTTTTTCTAGGTTCACACCACATAAAAAATCCCTCCTTTTAATTGTAAATTAAAGAAGGGGATGGTATAATATGTTTGTATGTTTTATGTATGCCATCCCCTTAGATGGTGTATCTGAGTCCCTCGTGCGCCAACACGGGGGATTCTTTTTGTTATGAAGTTATGAAGCAGGGTACAATCTGTACCCAAGTTGTAAAAGTTGCACCGGTGCAACAGTATTATTCATCGATGCCAATTCGTTCTTTTACAAAGATATTGAATAAATATCCAGTAGCGAGACAATCGGATGCAGCTCTATGTGCATAATGATTATCTCTAATTGAATAATAATCACAAAGAGTAGTAAGTTTATGATCACTTACATCTCCATAGATATCATTCGATGATTTTGCTTTTGTAAGAATTTTTCTTGCAAGTTCCAAGGTATCATAATATTTCCGCTTGACTTCAAAGAAATCCAATCCGTTTTTGTATAAGAATTTTATATCAAACAATAAATTATGTCCGACAATCGCGGATTTTCCAATAAAATCAGAAAGTGCAGGTATCACAGCTTGAATACTTGGAGCATTTGCAACCATATCGTTTGTTATACCATTGATATCGGTAATCTCTGGAGATATTTCTTTTTTTGGTTTTATAAAAGTCTCAAATTTACAAATTGGAATCCATTCTTCAAAGCGTATAGCGGCAACCTCAATAATTTCATCTCTACTTGCAGTAAGTCCGGTTGTTTCCACATCAACAACGGTGAAAAAACCTAGCCGCTCATAGTTGGATTTTTTTGTTATAGAAGAGAATGTAATATCTTCAATATTGCTTAATGTATTTTTCTTTATTTTTTCACTTGATAACTCGATAGGGTATAACTCAATACATTCAAGTGTTGGTAAAAATGCAGCTTTTTTCAAGGCGATTTCATGTGTATTTATAATATATTTCTCGCAATTATCAATAAGTTTATAAAGTTTTTCTATTATGTTGTTCGGGTATGTAGGATCGTCTTTATGAATAATCTCATTTAATCCGGGAATCTTGCCGAAATCATGACCACGATCAAAGGTTGAATCATATTTGATATTCAGATCCATAATATTTTTTAAGTAGTCGAGTTCGGAAAGCTTTTTGATTGTCTCTCGGATTTGTGTGCATTGTTCCATAGCATGATCAAAATCGTCGGACTCGTGGTAATTATGCGCAGAATTATATAGTGAAACTATAAGTTTAATATAATCCGTTCCCTGAGCTAATACAGCTTTCTTCTTTCCAGCAAGTAAAGCTTCCTGTTGACCAATACACTTCTTGCACAATCCATCTGCATTTACATGAAGAAATAGTCCTTTTTTACCACATCTTTTACATACTGCCATATAGGTATCCCCTTTGTATATTAAAATTTTTTAATTTCTCGTATTTTAGCTCGTATATTTTGTTAAATATCGTTTTACCATATATATAACCGTATTTTATTTCAAAAAATAAAAAACAATCTAATCATGGAGCATATATTAAATGAAAATATTAGTTTGGCAGATAAGAACAGCAAAACGGATCACATTAGTAGAACTGGCAAAGCGGTCTGGCATCGGAAAGTCTACGATCAACAATATTGAAAACGAAAAAGTATCTCCGACATTGATGCAACTGGAATCGCTGGCGGCAGCTCTTGAGGTCCATATAACTGATCTGTTTGAATCTGACTGGAAATAATTTCCATAATTATGGAAATATCGCTAATTATTTCATGCATCACCCCGAAATATGCTACTATACCAGAGAGGAGGTGGGGACTCTATGAACTACAAAAGAGCAATCCTCGATATGTTGGGGAAGATACACGACGATAAAATCCTGAAGCGGATTTATAACTTTGTTCGGTATCTGTACATCGGAGCTGGCAAATAGCCAGCTCTTTTTAATCCTCTTTGTTCTGGTTTTCATAAAATGAAGATATGTTTTTCAAGATTCTTTCCAAAGCATGAATATCTTCATCGCTCATATCTATCATCATCTTAAATAAGTTTTTACGACTTTCATCCTGACCAAACATGATCTGATCAATACGTGCCTGAAAATCATCATCGGTAGCGACGAACATTTCACCTTCTCCAGTAGTCAGCCACATGTAATCAACATTGAATTCACGACAAATTGCTTTTGTCATTTGTTCAGTTAAATTTCTGTTTCCTTTTTCTATATTTGAGATAGCTACTTTTGTAACACCTAATCGATCACCGAATTTCTCGAGAGTAAGTCCAAGAGAAGTACGTATTTGTTTTATTCTTTCTCCTTGTTCCATATCAAATACCTCCTTGTTTTCATTAGAATACCACCTTTAAGAATGAATTGCAATAGAAAAAGTAATCAGAGATAACAAAAAAGTGTTGACAAAGTAATCTATGATACCTATAATGTAATCAAAGATAACAAGGAGGTGAACAGAGTGACAAGAGACGAGAAAAAGACAAACATTGAAAACATGGCAGAATCTGTGATGTCTGTAAAGAATCCTGCGGAGCAGTCCATGATGTTCATGGCAATGTCCGCCTACGCGGAAGGCAAGGCAGCAGGCAAAGCGGAAGAGCGTCAGCGTTACAAAAAGGAAGCAGGGTAAGCAGAAGGGAGATGAGTAGAAGATGGGAATAGTTGACGCTTTTACAGCAGAAACGCCAATTACGATTAAACAGCCGCAGTATTACAATATGGTGCTTCAGGCAGCAAAGATGGAGCTGCTTGAGAATGCGGTGATGGCGGATGTGCCTAATAAGCATATCCGGGCAATGATGGGACACAGAGATGAAGTTCAGATTGGAGGATATGAGAAAGATGATGAAGACTGAATTCGAGGACCTGATTCACGGATCTGTCACGGATGAAGAGTACGAGCTGATCGAGACCGTATACATGTGGCATCCGGCAATTCGGAATACATCCGGTAAGGAAGAAGTAGCGGAGTTGTATAAGAGTTTTGGACTGGTGATCTTTAAGGATATGTACCCGCGTGCAATGAAGCTAAAGGAGATAGATGAGGAGATTCGGTCACTTAATCGGGCGAAAGACAGCTTGATTGCGAAACGGGAACGATTGAAGAAGGGAGCGTGATGGGATATGGATATTCGGGAGATACTTGGAATATCCGAGATGTACGAATTTATTAGATACCTAAAAGATATCATTTTTGATAAGCAGAGAAGAGAAGAATACTTCAATAAGATTATTGAGGATATTGATTTGCGTACAGATTTCATCAGAGATGTGTTTCAGGCAGAGGCAGCTCAGCGAAAGCAGATGAAACAGGACTATACGCCGGATTGTATTTGTAACTTATTTTATGAGCTTTCGACGACACCGGCAGCGGTACTTGATGAATGCGCAGGAACTGGAAGCCTTGCAATATCTTATATTGCAAATGGTGTAAAGAATGTGATCTGCATTGAAAAAAGCGAAACGGTATTTCCACTTCTTTTGTTCAATATGAGCATTAGAAACGTAACAGGATGGGTAATAAAAGAAGATATAACAACACGCGAGTTGCTTGAAGCATACCGGCTTGAAGCTGGAACGCGATACAGTGACATTGCAAAGCTGGAACCAAACATCGGACGCACCCAGACAATCATATCAAACCCGCCCTATTCATTGCCATGGAGTGGCATTGGGGACTGGAGGTTTCGAAAATATGCAGTACCACCAAAAAGCAAGGGTGATTATCTGTTCATAATCGATATATTGACAAGGCTGAAGGAGGGCGGGGAAGCGTTTGTACTACTTCCGCATGGAGTGCTTTTTCGCGGAAACCAAGAACTGGCAATCAGAAGATCATTGATTGAAAAAAGATATATTCATGGGATTATTGGTCTTCCAGACAACATGTTCCTGAATACAAGCATACCAACTGTGATGATCTGTCTGAAAAAAGCAGATACCGAGAGTGTGTACATAATGGATGCAACGAAATATGCAACAAAGAAGGCAAAGGTCAATGAATTAGACGGAGAAGCCGTACACGAGATTGCAAAAAATTACAAAAATCGTATCGAAAAAGCAAAAATATCCAGATTGGTGTCAATCGAAGAGATTCAGGCAAATCAATATAACTTGAATATACCGCGTTATATCGATACTACGGAGCCTGAAGAACAGGTGGATATAAGAAAGCTGACAGCTCAGATGCAAGAAACAGATGAGGAAATAAGGAAGACAGAGCGGGAATTGGCGGGAATGATGCGACAACTTGTTGGAGATGGTTATCAGAGCGATATCGCGGAGGTATTGAAGCTATGGAGCTGACCAAATACAAACATGTAAGAATCAAAGATATATGCATATGGGAAAGGGCAAAGAAAGCAAAGATATATCCGGAAGGAAGCTTCTGCGTGCAGGTATCGGCAACAAAAGGCCAGATGGAGTATCTGAACGAAGAGAAAGAGGTTGAATCAAAATACTGTGTCTTTCAAGTTGTGTCAAATAAGTATTTACCGGCATATGTGTACATGATCTTCAAGATGAATTTGCCGGAATATCTTAGGAGAACACAGACAGGACTCAATATTGTACCAGAGATTTTTAATGAGTATGAGATTGACCTGCATACGAATATAGATACGCAGCATGAGCTTGTCAATACGATGCGATGTATCGATACAAGAATCCAAGAGGAAGAAAGACAGGTGAAAGCGATTCAGAAATTAAAGAAATATCATTTACAAAAAATGTTTCCGGATATGAATCGGTAACAGAATGTAACCAGTTGAACCGGTGACAAATTGTCACCAACTGAATTTTATCAAAGAAAGGAAGTGAGGAGCATGGAGATAACAGCAATTAAGTATATTAGTGCATCGCCGTACGTGACGAAGGCGCAGATACAGAAGGCGTTGGATGTGTCAGCGCGTACGGTATCGAACCGGCTGGCAGAGATTGACATGTATGTGCAGAAAGGAAGATATGGTGCATACACGATATTGGATGGATGCGGTGTGACATACGTCAATTACCTTGCATTTGTAGATTTTCTGAAATACAGGAAGGATCTGAAGGCAGGACACAGAGTGCCGGCGTTCAATCCGACAGCAATCGCGAGACAGATCGGCTGGGGTAGCCTGCAGGCTGAATATCAGTAAAGAGAGGACGAGAGAATGAGCAACGATATGATTATGGCTACATACAAATTGGCGACGATCGCAATGGTCGAGGGTGCAGTGCTGCTGTGGATGGGGCTGATATACGGCTTCTGGATCATGGTAGCTGGAACAATCTGGCAGCAGCTAATAGCACTTGCGAACGAAAAGGAGGAAGAAGATGAGACTGAAAGACGAGAAACTGAAGCGCCCGGCAAAGCCGACGCGAAAGCAAAAAGAAATTATGGCAAAAAACGGATTGCGCTGGGAAAACTGGAATGTCGTAGCAGACTGTGCAGATCACATCATCGTGGAGAGCAAGGCATCAGACAGAAGAAGGGTGGCGTACAAGTGACGAAGATGGATGAGATCATGCATAAGGCATATATGAGTGCAAAGAGCTTCGCTGGATTGGAACCGCCGGCAGGATGCCTGTACATAGGCAGCAGGATCGCGAATGGCGACCGGTATCGGTACTGGGTAGCAGAGGATGGCACCTATTATCAGGAATCGACCGGAGAAGCTGCACTGAAAAGAAAAAGAGCCGGCTGAAAACCGGCTCAGGTGTAATACCTCGAATCTGAACAATTTGAGTGTATCACACCAAGCTTATATCGTCAAGAAAAGCGGGATAAAAGCTCGCTTTGAGACAGTATTAGCATATTAAAGTTAGGGACAAGGATACACTTTAGATGGCATACAGAAAACATACATTTTATTTTCCAAATTCAATAGAGCATGGATATGGGTTCAAAGGGCATACAGGAGCAAAAGGCGAGCACCGGGCGAAAAGGAAGAAACCGACACCGGAACAGGTGAAGCGGCAGAATCAGATCAATAAAGAGAACAAATATAGACATTTGTTGAAAGCGAACTTCCTACCCGGCGATTGCTGGATCACATTGAAGTATCCGGCAGGTACGCGAAAAAGCATGGATGCAGTCAAGCAGGATTTGGCACTGTTTGATAAGCGCATGCGGAGAGATTATGTTGCACACGGCGAGAGGTGGAAGTGGATCAGGCGCGTAGAGATTGGCAAGCGGGGCGGTATCCACATCCACCTGATCTGCAACCGAATATGGAACACGGAGCTGCTAATAGCGAAGAACTGGCCGGGATTGTCACATCATAGTGAACCGGTCAGGGATGAGGAAGGATTCGGACAACTTGCATCATATCTGTGCAAACCGCTTCCGGAAGAGCTTGAACAGGAAAGCATATTTGACCCGGAAGAGATCAAGCGCGCATCCAGTCTTTCTTCAAGCAGAAACTTAGTACGTCCGGAACCGGAGAAGAAAGCATATGTCCGGCGGACAATGAAGAAGATCATCACGGATGGACCGGTAGCCCGTCCGGGGTATTACATAGATAAAAAATCAATTCGAATTGGCATAAATCAGGTAACAGGGTACAGCTATGTCTATTACACGGAAGTAAAGATACAGCAGACAAAGAGAGTGATACGAGCACCGGGCGACGATTGGCCGAAGTTGCACCGGTGCAACGAAAGGAAGAGACGAAAATGCAGGAAGTGAGGATATATATTGAGACTTCGACGATTGCACCGCGTGCCACGAAAGCCGACGGCATGTATGTGATGGAAGCATACGAAGATGGAAAACAGATGCTATACAAAGGCGAGCCTGTGATCGTGTATGAAGTCATGCATTTTGAACACTGCAATACGAATATTATTACGCTGACACTGCTCATTGCAGCATTGGAACGGATGCAGAAGGGATGTACTGTGCACATCCACACACGCACGGAGCATGTATTCTGGACGTTGAAAAATGACTGGCTTGGAGGCTGGAAGAAAACCGGCTGGAAGTCTGCGAGAGGTGTTGCAATCAAGAATGCAGAAATGTGGGAAAAAGTCGAGTATTTACTCAATAAAAATGATAGTTGGACTGTATCCGAGGACACGCACGAGTGGAAGGCTTGGATGCAGGAGAAGATGAAGAATGGAGGCATGAAAGATGTGGGATAAATTTGGAGAGTTGGACAGTGCTGAAGAGATCAACCGCCTTGCGGCAGCAGAACTGCAGGAGGGCGACGTCGACGCACTCAAAGCACTTGCTGCAGAAAACGGATTGGATAAAGATGACGTGGAGGATTATATCGATGGGCTGATTGATACATTGACCACACCGGAGCTTGCCGCAATCGGGAAGCTGGATGTGGAAGCAAAGCATTTGGATGTTAAAGGAATACTTAAAGACTGGGTGGATGAGCTGAAAGCGGAGATCATGAGAGACAGGGAGTTTGCCATAGCGGTACGACGGAAAGGGAAGAGCCTTGCGGGATATATTGCATTAACGGCCGAGACAGGTTATACGAATCGTGCGGTGGTGCACAAGGAAATCGTGGCTAAGACTACAACAATTAAAAACATGATCGGATCGCATGAGTTTTCTATCGGGATCCCGACGCGGACGGAGCGGAAACAGTTGATGCATACATACTATGAGGGAGGTGTTGACTGATGATGGCATTCAAAGGGTTCACACCTGATCTGAAGAGCGTAATGGGTGATGGAAAGAAAGAGACATGTCACTTTGTACCAGGAGAGACAAAGAAGGTTGAAAGAAGCAAGACTGCAAATTCCGGATTCCATTGCTGCGAATATCCGCCGGACTGCCTGCGATACTACAGTTGGGAAAAAAGTCGTTTCTTCCGCGTAGAGGCGGCAGGCGATATCGACGAGGATGAAGGAGAACGTATCGCGACAACAGAAATTACGCTTGTGGAAGAGCTGGATGCACGGAAATTTGCTTATTATATCATGCGATATATAGCCATGTATCCACGGAGAAAGAATTGGATCACGAATATGACAGGAGTATCCATACAGCCGGACAAAGCAAAGGTATCGGAAGCGGGGCATATAGCAATTGCCAGAGGCAGCAGTCCGCGTGTCAGAGGTACAGAGGGAAGCGTGGTCGGACTAATTGTCGAAAAGGACGAAGAAATCAAGAATATGAAAATGCTCGTCGTAACAAGTAAATATGCGGATAAATGGCTGTACATCGATAAGAACAGACAATTGCATGTGGAGGAAGATGTATGAGAGAGAAAGCGATAGAGAAAACACCGGCGCCGAAGACGAAGAAAAAAGGCTGGTGGACAATCCTGCAGGTTGTACAGGGAATTGTAGTATTGAATATTTTCAAGAATAAAGTATTGCAGAGGCGGCACTGCTTTAACCCGACGAATAGCGAGTATGCAACATGGCATGCGGATACCGGGTTATGGCATGCAGAGAAGGTGCCTGCCGCATACGAAGCGAGCTGGGATGGCGGTGATGGATATTACGGAAAAAAAGGTGACAGCAGTATGTCGAGCGAAGATCATGATCGATTGAAGGAAATATTGGATGATGCACAAAACCCATATACATATTATCGAACGAATTTGATTGACCGTATATATGATTTGGAGCAGGAAAGAGACAGGAAAGTGCGGCAGACAAAGGAAGAACGAAGATTTGCAAGAGTTACAGCATTGATGGATCGTGTGCCAGATGTGCCTACAGATCTGCGAGACTGGATAGATAAGCAGTTCACCGGCGGGGAAAACTGGTGTATCAAGGACAGGGATACAAAGAAATGGGTATGCTCGGCATGTGGCGGTTCGTTTGAATTGAAGAATAAGCCGCGGAACAACGACAACATTACATGTCCGGAGTGTAATCGGGAGATTAAGTATTTGTCACGAAAACGGAAAGTTGAGATGGTTGAACATTTCTACCTGATCCAGCCGATGGATACAGACACATCCGTATGCAGGCATTTTGTAACAGAAATCACTTTCGAACCGGGAGTATGTGAACACAAAAATATATGGATAGATGAAGAAATACGGGTAATCCTGAACAAGCAAATTGATACGCTTGAATTCAATCGAAAGAAAAAAGCAGAATGCGACATCTACTATAAGCAGTGGAGTTACTTTGATAACAAAGGAAATCCGCAGAACAAGCGGGAATATGTTGGAGCACTGTATGATGCCGGCATCATGGAAGCCTTCAAGGATACAAGCTATGAGTCGTGGAGCCGGTTATTCACCCAGATGGCGGCAGCGGGACAGCAGTGCAACTGGAATGCAATGATGGCAGCAGTCAAAGACAAAGAATACATGCAGGTAGCAGAGATGTTGTTCCGTGGAAGATTCTACCGGATGCTGACAGAGACAAGCATGCAGATAAGTTATTGGGACTTAGAGTATATCGGTTATCTGGATGTGACCGGTCGGACGATTGAAGAGGTGTTTGGAATTGCAGACAGACAAAAGATCAACCGGATCCGGGATTGTAACGGTGGTGGGCTGATTCTTAAGTGGATGCAGTACAGTGAAGAAAAAGGCGAGAAAATATCTGAGAAGCTGCTTACATGGGCGAAGCGTGAAAATATTACGCCGAGTACATTAAAAGAGCCGTTGACGTATATGTCGGCAGAGCAGGCAATGAACTACATCGAAAAGCAGAAAAAGGAGCAGTACAAAGGAAAGAGTACGCGTGTAATCGTAGATCAATATGCCGATTATATACGGATGTGTAACAAGCTGAAAAAGAAACTGGAAGATGAAATGATCTATAAGCCGCGGGAACTGAAGCGGCGACATGATGAAGCGGTCGAGGAAATCAAGGTAAGGGAAATAGAGATTGATTCAGAGGAGTATTCAGAACGGTATCCGGAAGCAGAGGATGTACTGAAGGAAATAAAAAAGAAATTCGAGTACAGAGGCACCGAATATTTCATCATGGTACCAGAGCGGATATATGACATTGTATGCGAAGGGCGGAGCCTGCATCACTGCGTCGGATCCACAGACCGGTATTTTGACCGGATGGCGCAGCATGAGACATACATTTGCTTCCTGCGGAAGGTAGAAGAACCGGACAAACCATTTTATACGATCGAAGTGGAACCGGGAGGCACAATCAGACAGCATCGTGGCATGTTCGATGAAGAACCGGAGTTAGAAACAGTAAAACCTTTCCTGAAAGAATGGCAGAAAGAGATACGGAAACGAATGAGTGAGGAAGATCATGCACGCGCGAAGCAGTCAAAAGTATTACGAGAAGCAAATATAAGGGAATTGCAGGAGAAGAACAATACCAGAGTGCTTCAGGGATTGATGAAAGACTTTATGGAGGCAGTGTGAAAGGAGCGAAGACATGTTGGAATTAACAGAAAGATCAGAAGAGTATTCACAGGAATATCTTGCATTCAAGCAGGAGTTTGATACAGAGCTGAACAAGGCAGCAGACGGATTTGTAAAAATAGGTTATCTGCTCCGACGGGCGGAAGAATCGAATGTCTTGGAAACAAGCGGATACAGAAATGTTGCGGAGTTTGCAGCAGCGGAGTACGGACTGTCAAAGGACGTCGTATCAAGATATATCAATATCAACAAGCGCTACAGTGAGGGCGGATATTCGCCCGTCCTTGCTGAAAGATATCATGGGTTCGGCATGGCAAAGCTTGCCGAGATGCTGACACTCCCGCAGGCGATAGTAGACACGATTCCGGAAGAATTATCGAAGACAGAAATCCGGGAGATCAAGAAGGAGTTTGATGAAGAGCAGGGCGTGACAGATATCGAGATTGCGATTGAGGCAGCAGGACAGCCAGAGGAACAAAGAGAAGATACGTTGCTGACGAAGGTAGTCAGAGCATGGCTGCATGATATACCGGACGACTTCCGGCGATTATCGAGCGTGATTTATCCGGATTATGATATCGACGCAATGATGGACATCATTGCGCCGGACGAGACGAGAGTGATCATCGTGCGAGTCCCTGGCGTTGGAAAACTGATGATGACATGCTCGATTTCGGCAAGTATCAAGATCGTCACTATGCGTACCGGAGAAAATCGGCAGATAAGCTGGGAAGACCTGTGCAGCGCCGCATCTGCAATCTGTGCGCGCAGATATCCGGATGAGGGGATCGAAGATGTCTGGGCGAGGACATATGATGATCCGTATCCGGAAGAGAAGAAAGAAGAACCGAAGCCAGAGCCGAGGAAGAAAGTGAAAAACGAAGAGAAGAAGCCTGCGAAGCGGAAGGAAAGTAAAGTCACGGTTGCAAAGCCGGTGAAGAAAGAAGAACCGAAGAAGCAGTATGAAAAGCCTGCGATCGTCGAGATGCATCATGATCCGGAGGTGCTGGAAAGAGATGCAGAAGAAGTGAAGAATGCAGCGGAAGCTGATCAGGAGGAAAGCGCACATCAGAAAGAAGGTACCGAAGAACAGGAAACATATGCTCCAGCTTCAACGGGGTATTTGGGATATACAGATAATTCAGAATATGAAGCGACACTGGAAGAGCTTCGAGATGATATGAAGGATCTGGCGAAGTATTTTGAACAGAAAGACTACAGTATGGCAAAACAGACGGCAGCGGTTATGAATACCGAGATTGAGAGCCTGCTGAAGATTATGGAGAAACATAATGGATAAGAGCAAGAAAGGGGTAAAGTGATGACAAATAAAGGAACATGCAGATATTGCAAGAATATTGTATTTTTTGATGATCCGGTTGACGATGATGAGTCGGAAGAAAAGGCAGTTACAATGTGTGACTGCAATGGTGCACGGATATGGCAGCGGGCAAAAGAACGGCAGGAAAGAGCAAAGGACAACATTGAGCTTGCAATTCACGAGACAGACGAAAAGGTGTGTGAATATCTGAAACAGTGTGTGGAGCTGGTCGATCGGCGGAACATAGCAAAGATAACTGTAAATAACGGACGTGGAGTTACGGTCACGGTTAGCAAGACGAATAAGGACACCATCAAGGTTGCCAAGAAAGTAAGTAAGGATGTGGTTTATGATGAGTAGATTGATTGACGATATGAGCTTGAAAGATCGAGTAAGTGAGTACACTTTGAGCCCGGATGAATACCAACGGTTCTGCAGAATTATTGACGCAGAACCTACGGCATACAACGTAGATAATGTTTTGAAACAACTGGAAGAGGAAAAAGAGCTTTCATATGCGGATTTTGACAAGTATGTGGATGAAATATGTCCTTGCTTGGATACAGAATATGATGACTTGTACCACAGAGGACTGGATAGAGCAATCGAGATAGTAAAGCAAGGAGGGGAATCATGAGTAAATCTATCATGCAGAACAAAGACGGATGCTGTTACATGTGTGATCTGCTCGGAACAAGGCAGCAGGGCTATACGATTGAAGAGCATCATTGCTTTGGAGGACCAAACCGAAAACTGTCCGAAAAATATGGACTGAAGGTTTATCTTTGCCCGGAGCATCACCGAACGGGACCGGATGCGGTACACCAGAACAGCGACTATATGCAGATATTGCACGAAGCGGCACAGAAGGCTTTCGAAGAGCACTATCCAGATAAGAGCTTCCGGGAGATCTTCGGGAAGAATTACCTGTAAAGTCTAGTAAATACTAGATAAAGATGCACATTGAAAAGTGAATACTGGTCAGAAATTTTTCATCTTTTTTAATAAAAAGTATTGACATACGGTACACCGTATGATATTATAATACTTGTAAGGAGGTGAATAAGAAATGGCTAAGAAAAAACAAAAGAAAAAGCCCAAACTTGAAAAAGTCGCAATCGTAACAGGCATCCTGCAAGGCATAGCAACCATCGTATGCTTGATCTACGAAACCTTCTTCAAGTAAGGGCACAGGCGGTGGGAATATCCCACCCACCGCCTAATTTTATTCTAAGCCATTTTTGAAGATATGTCTATAAGAAAAGTATTAACAATTATTAGCACCTGTTCGGCGGCGGTTCTTGTGTACTATGCAATCAGAAAAGGATTGGATGCGGCTATTGCAATAGCACTTGTATTGAGTGTGGCATCAATTGGATTAAATATATATTGTGAGGTGCACGATGGAAGAAAAGAAGATTAGACCGCAGGACAAGTGGAATGCAAAAGCTGGCTTGATAAGCAAATCATATAAGCTGAAGCGAGAGCTGGTAGAGGCATTTGCAGATGCATGTGAGAAGGCTGGAGTAAGTCAAGCCGGACAGCTTAGCATGATGATGAGAGAATTCATCGAGAAAAACAAGTAAATACTAGAAAAGGAAAGGTACTGACCAGTATTCATTGGTTGGTACCTTTTTTATTTTGGCACTAAGAAAATATATCATAAATCTAAAGAAGGAAGGGGGTGAGAATCCGGGGAACCGGATACTATGGCAGAACTTTTGATTGAGATTGATGAGAGATACAAGGATGCACACGGCAATCCAAGAGTGCTGGCAGTATGTCCGTGTTGCCGCGAAAGGAAGTGGTATCTGGGAAACAAGGGAGAGATTCTTGATCAGATGCACTGGAGCAGCGTGCATTATTGTGATAACTGTGGTACAAAGCTGGATTGGAAAGCTGAGCAAAAGACAGAAACACAGAAGATACGGGAGCAGGCACTGTTAGAGTTTCTCAATGAATATTACAAAGACAGTCGAGGCAGCAGGAGCGAAAGCTATATTATAGCGTATCGGACGGCGCGACGCCTGTTGAATGCGTGGAACAAAGAAGAACAGCAGCATATAAATGCAAGAGTATATGATCGGAGGATATAGAGATGGCAAAGGTATATATTGGAGTAGGACATGGTGGGAGCGATCCAGGAGCAGTGAAGTATCTGGTAGAAAAAGATATTGATCTGCAGATGGCAAAGGGATGCCGCGATTACTTGAAAGAGCATGGAGTAGAAGTATTGATTAGCAGGAACGGAGACATAGATAGTTCAATCAATGAAAAAACAACAATGTGCAACTACTGGGGCGCAGATCTCGCACTCGACATACATAACAATGCAGGTGGCGGAGAAGGCTTCGAAGTATGGCACAGTGTGAATGGCGGCAAAGGAAAGGTGCTTGCACAGAACATAGAGAAAGAAGTTGTGAAGATCGGGCAGAAAAGCCGTGGCTTAAAGACAAAAAAGAACGCCTACGGAAGTGATTATTTTGGATTTATTCGACAGACGAAATGTCCGGCGATTATCTGCGAGGGTGTATTTGTAGATAATAAAGCAGATGCGGCAAAAGCAGATACAGAAGAGAAGTGCCGCGCATTTGGGGAGGCGTATGCCCGCGGAATCCTTGCGACGCTGGGAATGACAGAACAGAATGCAACCGAAGAAACAAAGGCGCCGGAGCAGGCAGCAGTCCAACCAGAGCAGACAAAGGCAGATACATATAGAGTCAAGGTCACAGCATCGGCGTTGAACATACGCAAGGATGCAGGTACAGCAAATGCAATAACCGGAGTAATCCGGGACAAGGGCGTATATACGATTGTGGCGGAAAAGACAGTATCCGGGCAGAAATGGGGAAAGCTGAAAAGTGGTGCAGGCTGGATATGTCTGGAGTACACACAGAAAGTATAAAGGAGCGTGAGCAAGGTGAGACAAAGAAACTCGGTCGCCAGCTACAACATCGGGAAGCATAGATTCTTGGAATTGTACCACTACTGTATGCAGTATCCGGACTGGATAAAAGAGATTCGAGAACTGCGAGGACTACGATCACATGAAACTGGAGCAACAGGAAGTGGATTGTCGAACCCGACGGCAAGCGCAGCGATCAAGGCAGCAGAACTAAGCAAGCGATGCAAGCTGATTGAAGATACGACAGTGGAAGCAAACAAGGAACTTGCACAGTATATCCTTGCAGGAGTAACAGATGCTGAGTGCACATATCCGGTGCTTGAAGCGCGTGGGATGCCAGCATCGCGTGCATTATACTATCGCAGTCGGCGGAAGTTCTACTATCTGTTATCTAAGAAAGTGAAGTGAGAAGATATGAAAACGGAGTATGAGATCATTGAGGAATATATTGATTACTTTAACGAAAAGGAATTTGTAGAGAGCCTGACGCTGGAAGATCAGATGCTTTATAGACTTGCATTAAGAGAGACGTATTCATACTTGTTTTTTGAGCTATATGTAAGAGTGAGAGAATTCTTCGGTAGTTTTAAGAAAAAATGAAAGTGGAGTACTCAGGGGACAAATTAAATGATATTATGATAGCATGAGATAGTTGAGAGAAACGGAGAACAGCAGTTGTATGGAAACCATATAGCTGCTGTTTTGCGTTGGAAAGGAGGAAAGGAGAGACGATGAAACAGGCGATTTACACAGTTGTAGGCATGATTGGATCCGCGATAGCAAGTGTATTCGGAGGATGGGATGCAAGTATCAAGACTTTAATCATATTCATGGCGATTGATTATGTATCCGGCTTAATCGTTGCGGGAGTATTCAAAAACAGTTCCAAAACCGCATCAGGCGGATTAGAGAGTAAGACAGGATGGAAAGGCTTATGCCGGAAATGCATGACACTTGCGCTCGTGCTCGTAGCGTATTGTTTGGATTGGGTAATCGGCACTAACTATATTCGCGACGCAGTTGTGATTGCTTTTATTGCGAACGAAACAATCTCGATTGTTGAGAATACCGGGCTCATGGGCGTGAAGCTTCCGGCAGTGATTACGAAAGCAATCGACATCCTGCAGAAGAAATCAGAGGATAAATCCAATGATATATAACAACAAACGATGGAAGAAGAAACGTGCAGTGATCCTGCGACGAGATGCTTACCAGTGCCAAGAGTGTAAGCGATATGGCAAACGAAGATCAGGAGATCATGTGCATCATGTGTACCCGGTCGAACAGTATCCGGATGAGCGGTACAACAACTGCAACCTGATCACGCTATGCCAGAAGTGCCACAATCGCATGCATGATCGGGATTCACATGAGCTTACAGCGACAGGAAAACAGTTACAAATGCGTATGAAGAAGCGATATGGCAGCAGACTCCCCCCTCTCTAGCGTTTTTGGAGCGCCGGAGGATAGAACGGTGGGTGGAGCCTTTTCCAAATACGCAGGATTTTTTGAGAAAGGGGGAAACCGGGTGAAAAAGACAGCATGGAAAAATCGAATAATATCAGCAACCAAGGCGGTTGGCACGTATCGAGACGCTTTCCTTCCGATGATCGATACGCTCGCAAATATACTTGCAGAGCGTGACAAAATCTATCAGGAATACGTTGAAACCGGTGCCAAACCTGTAGTGGAGCATACGAACAAAAACGGAAGTACCAACATGACCAAAAATCCACTATTAGTGAGCTGGGGTGATATGAACACATCTGCACTTTCATACTGGAGAGATCTGGGGCTCACACCGGCAGGGCTGAAAAAAATTGATGAATCAGCAATCAAAGGGAAAAAGGTGTCTGCGTTAGGAGACATCCTGCGGGACATTGGCGGCTAAGTCATACAAGCAGGCGGCAATCCACTACGCGAAAGATGTGGTCGCTGGAAAGATCATTGCCGGAAACAATGTACGAGAGTGCAAACGGTTCCTGGCGGATCTGGAACGCGATGATCTTGAACTGCACACGAAAGAGCCGGATTTTGTGATCAATATCATCGAGCGGGTGATGGTGCATGTGAAAGGCGAGGACCTGCAAGGACATTCCCTGCGGAACACACCGCTGATATTGCAGCCGTGGCAGATATTCATCGTATATAACTTAATAGGCTTTTACTATAAAGGTACTCAGATCAGACGATACAAAGAGGCCTTTATTTTTGTCCCGCGAAAGCAGGGGAAAACACTGTTTATAGCGGCGCTGGCTTTTGCTCTGGGGTTATTAGAGCGTAAATCAGGTGCGACAATCTATATTGTTGCAGCGGCACTGAAACAGGCAAAGCAGAGCTTCGACGATATCATGCATACTTTGCGATACCAGGGCATGATAGGTGAGTTCAAAGTACTGAATAACAATGCACAGCACTCTATTGAGTACACGTTTTACAACGAGAATGAAGAGCCGGAGGGTTCCCTGTACATCGAAGCACTTGCCAGCAATCCGGACACGCAGGATTCGTTCAACTGCAATATAGCTATCGCGGACGAGGTGCATGCGTTCAAGCGAGCATCGCAGTACAACCGATTCAAGGAAGCAATGGCAGCATACACAAACAAGCTGATGATCGGTATCACAACCGCAGGCGATAACATGAACTCATTCTGCTATCGACGTCTGGAATACGCGAATAAGATATTGGATGGAACTGTGAAGGATGATAATTTGTTTTGTTTCGTATCACGAGCCGATCAGGACGAAAATGGCAACGTGGATTTCACAAATCCGATTCAGCACGAAAAAGCAAACCCCGGATATGGTGTGACAATCCGACCAGAAGCGATTCTGGCAGATGCAATACAGGCACAGAATGATCCGCAACAGCGCAAGGACTTTTTGAGCAGGCAGTTGAATATCTATACAACTGCGATGAAAGCATATTTTAATATCAAAGAGTTCCAAAATTCTGATAAAAAGTATAGCTGGACACTGGAGGATCTCGCAAAAATGAAAATCGACTGGTACGGCGGTGCCGACTTGTCGAAGCTGCATGACCTTACGGCAGCAGCACTGTTTGGACATTACAAGGGCGTGGATATCATCATCACACATGCCTTTTTCCCGGTTGCGGAAGCAGCAAGGAAAGCAGATGAAGACAACATACCTTTATTCGGTTGGAGGGATGATGGCTGGCTCACAATGTGCAACACGCCGACGGTTAACGTTGGAGACGTTGTGAATTGGTTCAAGGAGATGCGGAGCAAAGGCTTTAAGATCAAGCAGGTTGGTCACGATAAGAAGTTTGCACGTGAGTACTTTATCCAGATGAAAAAGGCAGGGTTCCGTATAGTCGACCAGCCACAGTATTTCTACGTGAAGTCGGAGGGGTTCCGGCATATTGAGAAATCTGCCAAAGATGGAACGTTGTATTACCTGCATTCAGATGCTTATGAGTACTGCGTGCAGAATGTACATGCGATTGAGAAGACCGACGACATGATCCAATTTGAGAAGATAGAACCGACGGCACGTATCGACTTGTTCGATTCGAGTGTGTTTGCGTGCGTCAGATACTTGAATTCGCTCGAAAAGAGCGAGAAATCAAAGAGCTGGTGGGGAGGTGAGAATGAAGATGAGTAAAAAGAATAACGTGATACAGCGGGCACTAAGAAAAGCAAGACGATCGGCGGTGCTGATCGGAAGCGCGGAAGCATATGACATCCTGTGCGGTGATGGTTATACATCTCTGGACCAGAACCCGGAGATTGTAGCAGCCTGCCGTAAGATTGCAGAAGTGGTTGGAGCAATGACGATTCACGTCATGGAGAACACCGAACGGGGTGACGAGCGTGTGATCAATGAACTGTCACGAAAGATTGATATAAACCCGTGCAGTACCATGACGCGGCAGACGTTTATAGAAGCGATTGTGATGAATCTGCTCCTGTATGGCAAAGGCAATTCGGTTGTGAAAGTATACACGGAAGATGGATATCTGTCTGATATGGAGCCGGTGGCTGCAAACAGAGTATCATATCAGGGCGATTACACCAGATATCATGTGATGATTGATGGAATCCCTTATGCCCCGGATGAGGTGATGCACTTTGTATATAATCCGGATAAGACATACCTGTACAAAGGGCAGGGCGTTACAGCACAGTTGAAAGACGTCGCGGATAACCTGCGGCAGGCACAGATCACAACAAACGCTTTCATGAAGAGTAAGTACAAGCCAAGCCTGATCGTCAAAGTGGATGGAATGACGGAAGAATTCTCGTCGCCAAAGGGCAGACAGAAGCTGATCAATGAGTACATGAATTCTGGAGAAGCCGGTGCACCGTGGCTGATACCTGCGGAGCAGTTTGAGATAGAACAGATCAAGCCGTTGTCTCTGTCAGATCTTGCGATATCTGACAATGTAAAGTTGGACAAGCAAAGTGTAGCCGCAATTCTGGGGGTGCCTGCGTTCGTGCTTGGCGTTGGAGCATACAAGCAGGACGAGTGGAACTATTTTGTCAAGACGAAAATAAAGACGATTGTCACAGGCTTACAGCAGGAGATGACGCGGAAACTGATATACAGTCCGAATATGTACATCAAGTTCAATGCCATGTCCGTGATGGATTGGGATCTGACGACGATAGCATCCGTATTCGGTTCGCTGTCAGACCGTGGTTTTGTGACTGGAAATGAAGTCAGAGACAAGATAGGAATGTCGCCAAGGGAAGGATTGGACGAACTTCGAGTGCTTGAAAACTATATACCGTGGGACATGGCAGCAGCACAGAAAAAATTGGTACAGAAGGGAGAAAGCAATGGATAGACATATTCGACAGATACGATCTGTCGCATCGGAATTTAATACGAGAGAAGACGGCGAGGCACTTTCGATTGAAGGTTACTTCGCCGTTTTTAATAGCACCTATAACATAATGCCTGGTATGAGTGAGAGTGTGGCGCCGGGAGCGTTCACAGATACAGTATCAGGTGATGTACGCGCGTTGATCAATCATGATACTGGTCTTGTACTTGGTCGGACAAAGGCAGGTACACTGACACTACGACAGGATGAACGTGGACTCTGGGGGCATATAGACATCAATCCGGATGATTCGGATGCAATGAACTTATATGCGAGAGTAAAACGGCATGACGTGGATCAGTGCAGCTTTGGTTTTGACATTCTGGATGAAGAGACTGAGGTTCATGAGGATGGTTCGGTGCATTGGACAATCAAGAAGGTGGAACTGTACGAAGTATCCGTGTGCACGTTCCCTGCATACGAGGAGACGAGTGTCAATGCAAGAAAGAAAGATGCAGACACAATCCGGGCGCGACAAAATGAGGTGTGGAAACTTGACATGAAGCAAAAATTAAAAGGAGGAAATGGATCATGTTAAAGGTTATCATGCTCAGAAAGAAGCTGAGCGAAGTCACAAAGAAGCTCACAGAGGCACGTGAGAAGGCAAAGGAGCTTGCAACACGTGAGAAAGAGCTGGAAGCAGCTATTGAGGAAGCACAGACAGACGAAGAGAAGGAGGCAGTGGCACAGGAAGTAGAGCAGTACGAGAAGGACAAGGAAGAAAATGACGAGTCAGTGAGAACTCTGGAAAAAGAAGTATCGGATACAGAGTCCGAGCTTGCAGAACTCGAAAGCAAGCAGAGACAGGCAGAACCGGTACCAGAGGCAAGAATGAGAGGAGTGGAAACAGTGAAAACAACAAGAAAGAAGTTTTTTGGTATGACAGTACAGGAGCGTGATGCGTTTTTCGCGCGTGACGATGTACATGCATTTTTAGAGCGCGTGCGTACACTTGGAACACAGAATCGTGCAATCACAGGTGCAGAGCTTACAATTCCAAGCGTGATGCTTGATCTTCTTCGTGAGAACATCGAGGAGTACTCAAAGCTTTATAAGCATGTACGTGTGCAGTCTGTGCCGGGTAAGGCAAGACAGACGATTCAGGGCACGATTCCGGAAGCAGTCTGGACAGAGATGAATGCAGCTATCAACGAGCTGTCGTTGGTGTTCAACGATGCGGAGGTAGATGGATACAAGGTTGCCGGATATATGGTAATCAACAATGCCGTGCTGAAGGATTCCGACATTGATCTTGCATCAACCATCATCACATCGCTTGGACAGTCTATCGGATTGGCACTTGATAAGGCAATCCTTTATGGTACATCAAAGAAGATGCCAACGGGTGTCGTCACACGTCTGGCGCAGGCGGCAAAACCGGAGACTTACCCGGATACAGCGCGTGAGTGGAAGAATCTTTCTTCCTCAAACATTGTATCAATTGCAGCCGCAAAGAAGGGTGTTGATCTGTTCAAGGAGATTGTGATTGCATCAGGGAATGCCAAGGGCAAGTATTCAACAGGTAATCGCTTCTGGGCTATGAACGAGACAACCAAGACCAAGCTCGTAGCAGAGGCACTCAGCTTTAATGCAGCGGGCGCAATCGCTACCGGAATGGGGGACACCATGCCAATCGTTGGTGGTGCGATTGAAACACTCGATTTCATCCCGGACAATGTAATTGTCGGCGGGTATGGTGACTTATATCTCCTTGCCGAGCGTGAGGGCGCACAGATCACACAGTCCGAGCATGTGAAGTTCCTGGAAGATCAGACAGTATATAAGGGATTGGCACGATATGACGGTCTTCCGGTGATTGCAGAGGGCTTCGTAGCAATCGGAATCCTTGGAACTACACCAGCGGCTGATATGACATTTGCAGAAGATACAGCAAATAAGGCGGCTGCATCAAGTAAGGAGTAATCTATGACAGATGCAGATAAGTTGACAATGTTAAAGATCGACCTTGGAATTTCTGCCACGGTGTATGATAAGCGGTTGAGTCAGTATCTGCAGACTGCAAAGAAACGGATCGAACGGGAGGGTATCACCTTCCCGGAGGATCCACCTGTGGATGATGAGGAGCTTATCATAAGCTATGCGGCGTGGATGTGGCGCAAAAGAGCAACCGGAGAGGAGATGCCGCGCATGTTACGGTATGAACTCAACAATCGCCTGTTTGCGCAGAAAGCGAAGGTGGAAGAGGATGGATGACGAAATCATATTGATCGCGGTTAAGACTGGGACAGATGATATCGGCAATCCGGTTGTCGTTGAGAAGACCGAGCGTGCAGTAATATGCAAAGTACAGTCTGTTGATCGTCAGGAATTCTTCAAAGCCGGGCAGGTCGGTATGAATCCGAAGTATCGCTTTGACACAGATAAGGTAAATTACAACGGCGAAGAGCTTGTGAAGTACAAAGACAAGGTATATGGGATCTATCGCACCTATGAGCGTACAGATTCCGATACGATCGAGCTTTATGCTGAAGAGAAAGCAGGGGTGACGTATGTCGAACAAGACGATTAAAATTGGACAGCTTGATATGGAATTACAATCGATTTTTTCGGCGTTTGAGCATCATGTGCACACTGCGGTTGATACGGCAGCGGAGAAAACAGCCGAGGAAGCTGTAAAGAAGCTGAAAAAGACCTCACCCAAAAACAAGCGTGCAAAAAGAGGAAAAAAGTACAAAAATGGATGGAAATACAAGAAAACATCAGAAGGAATGACTGTGTATAACGAGCAGTACCAGTTGACACATCTTCTTGAGAACGGACATGACATCATCATCAATGGAGAGGTGCGAGGACACGCCGCTGCACACGAACATATTGCTCCAGTAGAAGCATGGGCACAGGATGAGTTTCCGGAAGAATTCAAAAGGCAGGTGGGAAAAGGATGACGATTGCAGATGTAAAGAAAGTCTTGTCGGTACCGGGTGTGACTGTACACTATGACCATGCACCTGTAGGCACCAAAGTACCATACGTCACATACACATGCCATGCGGATAGTAATTTCTTCGCAGATGACAAGGTGTATCAGAAGATTAGTTCCATGCGTGCGGTGCTGTACAGTACGAAGAAGAATGAGAAGCTGGAAGCGATGATCGAAGATGCTTTGAATGAAGCAGAAATTCCGTGGAGCATGACAGACGAGTTCGAGAACGAGCAGAAAGTATTTATGACCATATACGAAGCTAAGACCATATAGGAAGCGAGGTAATATAAAGATGGGTAAAGAAAAAAATAAGATTAAGTTTGGATTGAAAAATACACATTATGCGATTATCACAGAGACGGAGCAGGAGGATGGAACGATCAAGAGTACATACAGTACGCCAAAGAAATGGCCGGGAGCAGTAAGTTTGTCGCTTGATCCGTCCGGAGAATCCAACACGTTTTATGCGGATGATACCGCGTATGCCGTATTGTCAAGCAATTCCGGTTATGAGGGAGATTTTGAATCTGCGCTTGTGCCGGAGGAAGTAGAAACTGAAGTAATGGGACAGGAAGAGGTCGATGGTGTGCTCGTTGAATCCTCGACGGACGAACAGAAGTATATTGCGCTTTTGTTTGAGTTTTCAGGAGATAAAAAGGCACGCAGACATGTATTATATCGTTGCTCACTGACACGACACTCTGTTGCGTCTCAGACCAAAGAAGACAGTACCGAGCCTGTGACAGAATCTGTAACAATTACGGCTGCACCACGTCCGGATGTCAACGTGATCAATGGCAAGGAAAAAAATCTGGTTAAGGCAACAACCGGATCAAATACAACAGATGACGTGTATAAGAAATGGTACACAAAAGTCTGGGAGCCAACATCGGCAGAACAAACAGAGGCAGCAGGTTAATATCAATCATTATGAAATGGGATGGTAGAAGATACCGTCCCATTTTTCTTGCAAATATATAAAGTTGCACCGGTGCAACAGAAACGGAGGATACTATGAGATCAGTGATCAGAATTGGACAGAGAGAAGTAGCAGTTGAGAGCAACGCAGCGACTGCGATTCGATACAAGCAGATCTTTAAGCGCGAGCTGTTAAAGGATCTTGCGAAGCTGGAAAACGTAGAAGACGTAGACAAGCTTGATGCTATTGAATATACATCGAAGCTTGCGTATGTGATGAACATGCAAAACCGAAAGGAGATTAAGGAAGCTTCAGAAGAAGGGTACATTGCATGGATGGAAGAATTTGAAGAAGCAGACTTCCAAAATCCCGCGGCAATTACATCCATCTTGAATGTATGGAATCGCAATATTACGACCACAAGTGAACTAAAAAAAGACCAAAGCCCACAGTAAGGGAGATGAATACAAACATCTTCATGCTGCGGGCTTTTTCACTACATATATCGATGCAGGACCTTGAGGAGTTAACACATGGAGATGTGCTCGACATGATGATTGAGAGCAGCAACGACACGTATAACTACCCACTCAAGGCGACACAGGATGACTTTGACAAATTTGCAGCTATGTAAAAGGGGGTGGCTACGTGGGACAAATCAAGGGAATTACAATTGAAATCGATGGAAAAACAACAGGGCTTACTAAAGCGCTGAAAGCTGCCAATTCAGAGATCAAAACAACGAAAAGTCAATTGAATTCGGTGGAGAAAGCACTCAAGCTTGATCCGAAAAATGTGGATCTTCTCAAAGCAAAACAGAATGCTTTGAATGAAGTAATCAAAGAAACAAAAGAAAAACTTGATATGGAGAAGCAGGCTGCCGAATCCGCAAAAAAAGAACTTGAACTTGGAAACATCACACAGGGTGAATACGATGCGTTGCAGGCAGAAATTGTTACAACGACGAATGAGCTGTCGAATCTGGAAAAGCAGGCAAGACAGGCATCGTCTGTGCTGGGAAGTCAGATGCAGGCAGCAGGCGCGCATATCAAGGAAGTTGGCAACAACATATCCGGGCTTGGAGAAAAGGTTACAGGTGTAGGAGATAAGGTATCGGCACTTGGCGGAAAGATGACAGCAACAATTACGATGCCGGTTGTGGCAGGAGGTACCGCGGCGGTCAAAGAAGCGACGGACTACTCTTCCGCATTGGCGAAGCTGTCCACAATCGCAGATACAACACAGACACCGTTAGATGATCTCGACTCTTCGATTATGGCGTTGTCTGACAGTACAGGTATGGGTGCTGCGGAGATTGCGGAAGCATCGTATCAGGCAATCTCCGCAGGTCAGTCGACCAAGGATGCTGTTGGATTTGTAGAACAGGCAAACGTACTTGCAAGAGCTGGATTTACAAGCATGACAACGGCGACGGATACGCTTACAACAGCCTTAAATGCATATGGGTTATCTGCAGATCAGGTATCATCCGTATCGGATAAGCTGATCACAACGCAGAATCTTGGTAAAACGACTGTAGATGAACTGGGTGCGTCCATGGGTAAAGTTATTCCAACAGCGGCGATGTATGGTGTCAATTTGGACCAGTTAAGTGCGGCATATGTTACAACTACGAAAAATGGTATAGGTACAGCGGAAGCTACAACTTACATCAATGGTATGCTGAATGAACTTGGGAAATCCGGAAGCACGACATCAAACATCTTGAAAGAAAAGACGGGCAAGTCGTTTAGTGAGCTGATGAATGAGGGATATAATCTGTCAGATGTGTTACAGATTATACAGAATGAAGCGGACAGTAGCGGAATGAGTCTTGCAGATATGTTTGGTTCACAGGAAGCCGCGAAGGCAGCGGCAACAATAACCCAGCATACAACAGATTTTACAAGTGCAGTTAAAGAACTTGGAAATTCCGCAGGTACAGCGCAACAAGCATTTGATACGCTGGAAGCTTCGGATCCGTCCATCCAGTTTGAAAAGACAAAGACAGCGATCCAAAACTGCGCAATATCAATCGGTCAGATCTTGATGCCAATCGTTCAGCAGATAGCCGGGAAAATACAGGAGCTTGTACAAAAGTTCCGTGACTTAGATCCGGAGACACAACAGCAGATCGTAAAGATTGCTGCAATAGCGGCGGCGATAGGACCGCTACTTGTGGTGATAGGAACACTCATATCATCGGTGGGACATATCATTACATTTAGCGGTCAGATAGTGTCTTTAGTCGGTTCTATCACAACATGGATGGGTACCGCATCTACGTTTATTACAGGAACCATGATTCCGGCCATCACCGGAGTTGTCACTGCAATTGGTCCGTTTCTTCTGATTGCCGCTGCGGTAATTGCTGTGATCACTGCAATTATCGTAGTAATTAAAAACTGGGATGCAATCGTTGAGGTGGCACAGTTTGTATGGGAATCTTTCTGTGAGAAGGTGTCACAGCTTGTCACGGCGTTTAAGGAGTTCTTCACATCTGCTTTTCAGGCGATTGGAAGCTTCTTTACAGGCATATGGAATGGAATCGTGTCCGTTGCGACAAACGCATGGTCAAGCATAAGGAATGTATTCAGCACGGTTGGAAGTTTCTTCACAGGCATATTCCAACAGGCGTGGAATGGCATAACAAGTATCTTCAATCGATTAGGCGGTTTCTTTTCAGGCGTATGGAACTCTGTAACAGGCATCTTCAAAAGTGCAGGTATGGCAATCGGCAATGCGATTTCCGGAGCAGTAAAAACAGCCGTTAATTTTGTCTTATCCAAGGCAATCGGAATCATAAACGGCTTCATCGGTGCAATCAATGCCGTAATCGGTGTGATCAACAAAATACCGGGTGTCAGCCTGTCAAAGATCAGTAAGCTTGGAGTACCGCAATTGGAACGAGGCGGTGTGCTTGCAAAGGGACAGGTCGGCTTGCTCGAAGGTAATGGCGCCGAGGCGGTTGTACCGCTTGATCAAAACGAGAAATGGATTGCGGCCGTGGCACGTGAGATGAAAGCCGCACTTGCAGGTAATCAGACAGCAATGGCAGCAGGCGATATTGTAATCCCGGTATATATCGGACAGTCAAAATTAAATGACATCATTGTACGTGCGAACCAGATCACTAATTACAGAAGCGGAGGAAGATAATGCTGAACAAATATGTAAAAATCAATGGCGAACGTGTACCAAATCCAATCGATTATTCAGAAAGCTTCAGCAAGGTATCAAATACATTTCAGTCAGAAGCAGGAGACGATCTTGCAATTGACGTGCGAGCCGGGAAGTATTCCGGCTCGTTGAAATTCCAGGTATCTTCGAGATGGAAGAACAAGCTGCTTGGATATGCGAATATGCAGTCGGTAAAACTGCAGATTGATGAAGCGGAGTATACGGTGAGGATTGAGAGTATTGATTGCGATCTGGAGAAGAATTCGGAATATAGCCAGAACACACAAGGGTATTGGACGGTATCTTTCAGTGCGGAAGAGCTATAAGAGGAGGAAGCATCATGAACGAAGTGAATGATTTAGGATGCTTCTGACGACTTGCCGCCGAACGAGGAGGACACATATGTGCAAAGCACATATTTAGGATGTGTCCGATGATATACCACAGAGCGAAAGCGATGTGGTGTTACCAGAATGTGAGGGGGCGATACATATTATATGAGGAGGCGGTAGCATGTATCAGGTATCAGAAGAATATCTGAAACAAACAAAAAGAAAAGTACAGACGTTCCGCCTGACCGGAACAGTAAATAAGATTGCATTTACCAATCATGACATATTAAGCGGTTCTTTCACGATAACGAATCAGTGCAGCGAGCAGAACGATGTCAAGATCGGCTCTGTGTATATTGGAGAATTAAAATGCACATTCAAGCCGGATCTGCAGGTGCCGGACTGGACGAATGCACAGATTATAGTCTCAGAAGGACTCTTGATTGACGGTACTGCATGGGAAGATGTACCGCTTGGCGTCTATACAGTATCAGAAGCAAATGACACAGAGTATGGCGTTGATATCACAGCATACGACAACATGGCTCGCTTCAATCGGTCTTGTAGCGTTGATATCACGATTGGAACACCATATGAGCTGCTTACGTTAGCATGTACAACCTGCGAGGCGGAGCTTGGCATGACGCAGGCGGAGGTAGATGCACTTCCGAACGGTACAGAGAGCCTTTCACTGTATACAGAGAATGATATCGAGACATGGCAGGATTTTGTGTTTTGGGTGGCACAGGCAACAGGTACAATTGCGACGATGGACCGTGAAGGAAAGCTTGTACTCCGAAGCTACACACAGAATGTAGTCGATACACTTACGAACCATAACCGGTTTACTGGATCGAAATTCAGCAAGTTTGAGACGCGTTATTCCGGTCTGTCGTGCGTGAATATGGCAGACGATACTACAAGCTATTACGGTTCGGATCCGGACAATTATCTGACATACAATCTTGGCTCCAATCCATTCCTGCAATATGGTGTTGACAGCTATAAGGAACAGATACGGCGTGCGGTGTTGACAGCACTTTTGCAGATTGACTATGTGCCGTTTGAGACAAGCTGTCTTTGTGGTGCCATGTATGACCTTGGCGATATCATCCGGTGCACGGATGGTATTGCTCCGGGAAAGCTTGGATGTGTGATGATGTATGATTATACATTCAACGGAGGATATAAGATCACCGGCTTTGGATCGGATCCGGCGCTTGCGACAGCGAAGAGCAAGACGGATAAGAATCTGGAAGGGCTGCGGAATAACGTATCAACAAATGAGATATTATTTTTTAATTATGAGAATGCGAGTGCAATCCAGATCGGTGATGGTGAATCTAAAGCAATTATCGATATCCGCTTTACATCGTCCGTATCGATTGGAGTGCTTTTTCAGGCGGAAATCCTGCTTGAAGCAACAGCGACGGAAGCGGATGTGATCGGAACTATTGAATACACGCTGAATGAAGTAACAATCATAGGATATAATCCGACAGAGACATGGAAAAACGGAAAGCATATACTGAGTTTGATGTATATGCTTATGATTGAAGAAAACTCTATCAATCGATGGCTGGTGAAGCTGAATATCACTGGTGGAAGCATTGCGATAGCCCAAGGAGCGGTACGTGCGGTTATCTATGGTCAAGGATTGGTTGGTACAGTCGAATGGGATGGATTTATCACACTGGAAGAGAAGCTTACGCAGATTGCCTTGAAGGATGCAATAGAAGTATCAAAGGCTCTGACATGTACAGTTATTGCAGGACTGATTGATGTGGAACGGAATGTGGTGGAGGAACAGCTTCAGACAATTCAGGTGCTGAATCAGATATCGGTTGGAAACTTGCTGGAAAAGACAGAAATCCGATGGGGCATTGCAAGCTGGACGTTCACGACCGAAAGCGAATGCACATACTCTTCCAGATATGTGACGATTGATGAAAACATGTTCAAGCTTGCGAGCACATTTGTCAACAAATCGACGAACGAAAGCATAGACCGTGGCATGATGAATGTCGTCAAATTAGATTCGACAGAATTTGAATCAATCCAGAGTGCCATTGTTAGTGATGTGCTCAATTCCGTGAGTGAGAATGGAGATACAGAACAGGTTGTGAAGTATCTGCTCTGGTCGGAAGACAAATATTATACGATTCAGGATAATGTAGTAAGCGAAATAATTCTTTCGGGTGATACCTTGCGGGCAGCAGATTTCGAGACACATGGGTTAGATACAGCACCAGCATCGGACTATATCTTGCAATTAGAATCACCGAAGATATACAAATGGACGACTGCAACTGACACGATCCAAGATACAATGATTACGATCAAAGCGGTACCGCATCCACAGATCATACAGGCAACTTGTGATATGTCGGATGTAAGTATCTATGGAATTACCGGAGCAACAGCAATCCATGAAGGTATAAATGTTAAGCTATCCTATGATGCAGGTATGACATGGACAGAAGAAGAAATATTGACGGATGCATTAGAAGGAAGTATGTTACAGGCATATGAGAGTGTAGGACAATCAAAGATACTTACAATTGCATTCATAGTATCGACAGTAACAGATAGTTTGACAGAGTTTCAGTATCAATTTAAAAATGAGGAGGAATAAGATGGAATCAGCACTTAAAAATATTTACATCAACAAAATTCAGGTACCGAAGTTTCACGGACATGTACGCCTGGAACTTCGGGGATGCAGAGAGACCGAAGTGATTGAGCATGACAATCATATGACAGCTGCATTAGAGAAAATGTTCAGCAATAATGGATATTATCTAAACATTGGAAAAGTAATGGACGAATTATGTCCAACAACAGAGGTTGCGTTCGGAGGTATAGTCTTGACAGACAAAGAAATACCTGATGATGCAACAACATTGCCGGGCGGAATAGAGGCTACGGCTTGTGGTGCATTTAATGTAGCAAATGCTGATGAGGCGTTGACGCAGGGGAGCTATAATCAGGAAGAAAGTGTAGCTGACTGGCCAAGCAAAAAAATGACATATGTATACGACTGGACAACCAACCAGGCGAATGGTGTGATTGCGGCTGCAGCATTAACACATAGAGACATGGGACTATGTGGGTTTGGAGATGCTGGTATAAGTGAGCCTACAAATGTTAACAAATATATAGATGGAAGTTACAATCTGTGCAATGCAAGAGAACCGATAGATGGAATAACCACTTTCTATATAGACTCTCAGTATATCTATGGTGGAAGTTTAAGTGCTAACAAGTTTAAGGTATATAAATATGCATCAGAGATATCAACATTTAGTCCGTTTAATATAGAAAGAAATAAAACGCAAGACATAAATAAAATCAGCTATGAACAAATCGATCTGGAGATTGACGGATTGTCAACTTTGAGTCGCACATGTAACGATGGGAGATATATTTATTTCATAAACAAAGGTATAACGTATAAGAATAAAACATTACAAGTCTTCAAACTAGATATAACGAACATGACAATGCAACGGATTGATATAACTAATAACACACAGACAAATTGGTATAATGATGGTGGAATAGATGCATATAATGAATATATATACATAAGTGACGGTAACAAAAAACTGTACGAGATCAATACCAAAAATCCGACAGATGTGCATGAATATGAAACACAAATGGATTATATATATCTGAACAAAATAGCAAATAGCAACGGAAAAATCTATGTGACGAATAATAATCGTATTGCTATATTTGATTGTATAACAAAAAGCATGAAATTGTCAAAGTTAAAGCAATATGATAGTTCCCGTCCGTATATAATAAATAATGGAATAAATAAAATGACTGTAAATGACTCCGGAAGAATATATACCACTTATCTGAAAAACTATTTGGCAACAATCAGCAACCTGGACAAGCCAGTTACAAAGACGGCAGATAAGACTATGAAAGTGACATATACGATTCAACAAGAGTGAGTTGGTGTGCAGCAGGTGTGCAAAAAAAGTGCGCATATATGCATAGATCGTGTATTGAGAATTGTTAAAAAACGGCTTATTTTCGTACATTTGCATATATGTGCATTATAATAGGAAGAAAGGGAAACGCTGGCTCTGGGCATCTTTTTTATTTGGCGGAAACCACGTAGAATCAAGGGGTTTCCGCCGTTTTTTAATGGTTGAAAATCACTTAGGTGTGCAAAAGGTGTGCAGAAATTATGAAAACAGAATTAAATATTTGACTTTCCCCAATACCCTTCAATGGATGCCTGGTTCAGTCCTTCTCCAATGACGATTAAGATTGCCTGACCATTTGGAATTGGCTGAATTTCTGTTTTTTGATGCGTAACGTTGAGGGAAATCCACGATCCATCAGAGAGTTTCTGAAATCCCTTGATTCGAAATACTTTTCCACATGCAGGATCATTTAAGATTTTTTCGCAGGACTCTTTCAGAAATTCTTCTGTGAAATCCATATTCATAAAATATAAGCTGTCGTATGTTTTCTTATCATCAAACCATAATTTGGCGTAATCTGCGGAATGATAGCCAGAGGAAAGGATGGCTTTGAAATCTGCATCGGTTAAATCATCCCAGTTTTTTTCTATTGTAATAGAAGGAGTTGGTTTCTTTTCAGTATGGAGAATCTCAAAGGATTGGTCTACATAGTTTTTGGTAGAGATAAGTTTCTCCGGGCTTACTTCCTGAACATGACTGTATAAAAGGGCACCAGCCTGTGCTACCTGTGACGCGAGAAGATAACGGGAAGATTGGGATAATGTCTGTTCCAGATCGGCATCTACGATGGTAATTACATTTCCGATTTCATACCAGCGGTCGAGGGGGGATTCGTGTAATGCATCGAAAAATTCGTCCATATCGAAGATACCGGATGGCTCTACAAGGACACGATCGTAGCCGCACATGCCCATAGCGATCAGCTTCGTCTTGAACCGGCGGCGGTGGCAGTCGGCATCACAGCCACCTGCAACCATTTCCAATGTACAGTGATCACCTAAGATATCCTGCAACAGCATGGCATCAACATTCACGGCTCCAAAATCATTTTCGAGGATGCCGATGTTCATTCCCTGTTGCAGCAAGTAGGTGGCGTATTTTTTTATAAAAGTTGTTTTGCCGGAACCTAAGAATCCGGTAATTAAATCTATTTTTATCATTTTTATAATCTCCTTTTCAAGAAATGTGTAATTTGCAGATTTATATTTTTATGCTGTTGTTCATGGTGTTTCTAAAATCAAGTTCATTATATAGTTGTCCGAAATGAGCGTCAAATATATTTTCTACGGTTACATAAGAAAATATCTCAATAGCAGATTGTTTTGTTGTCAATCTGAACGGACGTGACATAGAAATAGTATAAGAGAATGTTTGCGGAGAAAAGATGGATATTTCAAGTTATGTAACGGTGCTGCCGATTGTGATCATTTGTTATCTGGTTGGAATCGGGTGTAAGGCGAGCAAGAAGATCAGCGATAAGACGATTCCGGTGATTGTTGGCATCGTGGGAGGAATCGTTGCGGTGCCTGCTATGTATGTAATGAAGAGCTTCCCGGCAGAGGATATTATTACGGCAATCTCAGTTGGAATTATGTCTGGATTTGCGTCTACGGGGATCAATCAGGTGTATAAACAGAGCAAAAAAGAGGAGTAAAAACAGGCAAAAAAACCAATTTTGACGGAATACGCACCAATTATGCATGAACGCGAAAAAACAAAAATTTATGTGCTATTATGTAAAAAATGACAGATTATTTATGTAAAAATAAATAGATTTGCGAAGGATAAAACATTTAGGAGAGAGTGTGTAATATGGTTGAAAATAATGTGGAGTCAGTAAGGGAAAAAGGCCGTTATTTGGAGACAATTATCAATCGGAAAAAGAGGACAATCCCGATTGCATCTATAGAATATGTAGAGAGCAGAGGACGGAAAATCGTCTTGCATCTGGGGTGTGGAGAGATGACATTTTATTCGAAGATTTCCGATATTGAGGAGAAACTGGTCAATAATGGATTTGTCCGTGTGCATCAGAGCTTTATGGTTCGCATGGCAGATATATCGAAAATAAGCCGTACATCTATAAAGTGTGGGAAGATAGAGGTTCCAGTGAGCCGGAGGTATTATGGGGAGTTGAGGAAGATGGTTATGGAATAAATATAGCTACACTCAGTGATATGGATGAGTTTGTTCAGAAATCGGGACAGGTGTTGAAGAGGCAAAGGCAGGATTTAAAGTTGCAGTAGAAGGACTGAAGGCAGCTGCCGCTGTTGCTGAGTTTGTAAAATAATGGCAAAGAAAGTTTTTTTTAATGTGTGTGAGTTACAGGAGATTAGTTATGAATTTAAAAATAAACTGCGACTTATGGACACTTTGAATGAGAAACTAAAAAGAGCAAAAAAAATTGCACCGCCAGATAAACAGAGTTTGTATAGCAAATTAATTCAGAATTGTGAAAAATTGACAGAATTTTATCTAAAAATGCAGGAGACATCAGAAAACTTGTCTTTGGATAGTGAAATGATAATTCGGTCTTTTCAGAATCAATTAGAGGATACTCTGGAAGAAAATAAAAAACATTTTGGGTAACAAAAATAAGGAAACTCCCCATTTGACGTAATGGGGAGTTTTTGGTTGTATAGACAGAAAAATAAACCACCTGCTATGCAGGTGGTTCCCAGTGAGCTTTAGCTTCAAGTAAAGAAACCTCCATGATAATATAAAGTGTAGGTTCACCAACCGCACTAAAAATATCAAGGAGATATCCAAATGGACAAAAACAGTTTAGCACATACCACGTGGGAATGTAAGTATCATATTGTATTTGCACCGAGAAGAAAAATTATATATCGGCAAATACGAGCGGATATAGGAAGAATATATACGAAATCAATTACAGACAGCAAGGTAAATAAATAGAGGCTCTTTAAAGGAAAGTTGGTAGTTATGATTATGTAATATTTTATAGTATTATAAATTCATATCCATCTGGTTATTTTACTGCACTTACGTTATAATAAAGATAATTTTCAAATGAATAACATAATCGAGGTTAAAATTATGAATATCAGAAAATGTGAAAATGATCATTTTTATAACGGAGACAGATACAAAGTTTGCCCATACTGTGAGGAAGCAAAACTCTTGCAGAATCCAGACACAGAGAAGCAGGAGAATGCAAAAAAGGAAAAAACAGACAAGAAGAAAGAACCGAAGGTTCGTCCAGTCAAGAAAAAATATGTGGAAAAAGATATCCGCCAAGACTATCGTAAATTGACAGAACTTCTGATCGAATGGAACATGTCGATCACGACGATGGAGAGTGCGACTGCCGGACAGATTGCGTCTCTGATTACGGATACAGAAGGGGCATCTGCCATCTTCAAAGGTGCGAGCATTACATATAGCAATGAGACGAAGATCATGCAGGGTGTGTCCGCTGAGGTGATTCATAAGTATACGGTGTATTCGAAGGAGACAGCGGAAGCCATGGCGACCGCCTGCGCGAATATGTATGGTGCGGACATCGGAATCGGTGTCACCGGAACGATGGGAAATACGGATCCGGACAATGCGGATGCATCGGTTCCCGGACAGGTTTATTTTGCGATAAGCCTGAAAGGTACTGTTAGGTCCTATGTTGTCGAGATTCCACAGCAACCAAGCAGGTTAATGTACAAACTGGCGGTGGCGAAGGAAGTCTATGATGTATTGATGAGATTGTTTGAGTAAAAAGAAAGACATGATATACACATCAAAATGTATGTCATGTCTTTTTGGTTGCGCAAAACACAAACAATTCACAAAACAACGCTTGAAAAATATGGATATCCATTATAACATATTATTAGAAGTCTGTACCGCGGGGAAACTTCGGAATCAGGCAGATGATTGGAGACAGAATATGAAATATTACATACCAACAAAAGTATACCAGGAGATAGATGCAGTAAAGGTACATGCAGAGGAATTGGCAGGCTATGGAAGCTACGCACTGATTGTGACAGGAAAATATTCCGCACGCGCGAATGGAGCGCTTGCAGATGTGGAGGCAGCACTTGATGCATATGGAAAGAAACATGTGCAGTATGATGGGATCGAAGAAAATCCCTCTGTGGAAACGGTTATGAAAGCGACCGAGTTTGGAAAAAGAAATGGCGTGGATTTCGTAATTGCGATTGGCGGTGGTTCGCCAATGGATGCGGCAAAGGCGATTGCGATTATGCTTGCCAACCCGGAGAAGGATGCGGATTATCTGTATGAGAATGTCGCGCATACAAAGGCGCTCCCAGTTGTAACGATTCCGACGACCTGTGGAACCGGCTCAGAGGTGACTGGTGTCGCAGTGCTTACCGTCCATGCGAAGCGGACAAAGGCATCGCTGCCACACCGTGTATTTCCGGTGCTTGCATTGGCAGATCCGAAATATCTGAAGACCGCATCGAAGAAAGTCATTGGACAGACCGCGATTGATGCGCTTGGACATATGATTGAGAGTTATCTGAATACGACCGCGACGGATTACAGCCGGATGTTCGTTGATCAGGGCCTAAAGGTATGGGCGAGAAGCAAGGATGCCCTGCTTGGTATGAGGGAGATGACAGACGAGGATTACAGCAATTTCCTGTTGGCATCGACACTCGCAGGTATGGCGATTGCACAGACAGGAACGACGATTCCGCATAGCTTAAGCTATGCGATCACGTATGAACTTGGCGTGCCGCATGGCATTGCAATCGGATATTTCCTGCCGGGATATATCCGTGAAGCAGATGTGGCAGATCAGGAATATCTGTTGTCGACAATTGGATTTTCTTCTGTGGACGAGTTTGCAGATTTCTTTCAGGTGGTGAGCGACTGCGGCATCCTGCCGGAAGAAAACATCCGTCAGGTCGTTGATATTGTAGTAGAAAATAAAGCGAAGCTTGCGCTTTGTCCATATCCACTTGACAAGGAAGTATTGTTAAGAATCGCGAGCTGGAGGAAGTAATATTAGTTATAGATAATTGCAAAATATAATTGGATATGCCTGAGATATAACATGATTGTTCACCTTCAATATATCATTTCATGAAGCATATGATATGTTTGCAACTTAGAAATACTTGATGTTCCATAAATAGAGCCAAGGATGGCGAATTGGCAGCGGCTGCGGAAGCATGAGAGATTGTAGATTGGAACATTTAGTATTTCTTGGTTGCAATACATTATATGCTTCGTGAAATTGATATATCGCAGGGAAACAGTATGTTATACTCGGGTATATCGAATTATTTTGCAATTATCACAGATAAATTAGAAAGGAACACGCAAATGAGTTATGTAGAGTTTAAGAACGTAAGCAAAACCTATAAGACCGGTGATGTCAGTGTTGAAGCCTTAAAGGATGCATCCTTTGAGATCGGGAAAGGCGAGATCTGTGTCATCGTGGGACAGTCCGGTGCAGGTAAGACCACCCTGCTCAATATCCTTGGCGGTATGGATCGCCTGACTGAAGGAGAGGTGTATCTGGATGGCACAGCGGTTTCGGATTACAACAAGAAACAGCTCGCGACGTACAGACGGCGGGATATCGGATTCGTATTTCAGTTTTATAATCTGATCCCGAACCTGACTGCACTGGAGAATGTCGAGATCGCGTCTCAGTTGTCCAAGGATCCGATGAATCCATCGGAGGTGCTTGCCCATGTCGGATTGGAAGAACGTATGAATAACTTCCCGGCACAGCTATCCGGTGGAGAACAGCAGCGTGTGGCAATCGCACGCGCACTCGCAAAGAATCCGAAGCTTCTGCTCTGTGATGAACCGACCGGTGCTCTCGATTATGAGACGGGAAAGGCAATTTTAAAGCTGCTGCAGGATTGCAGCCGGAAGCGTGGCATGACCGTTGTGATCATCACCCACAATCAGGCACTTACGGCTATGGCAGACCGGATCATTAAAGTAAAGAGTGGTAAGATTGCTTCGGTGAAGATGAATGAACAGATTGTACCGGTAGAAGAAATTGAGTGGTGATAGAAGATGCGGGCATATAGAAAAAATATACGTAGAACAATTGGACAGAGTATGGGACGGTACCTGGCAATTCTTGCAATCATTGCGCTGGGCGTTGGATTTTTCTCCGGACTGAAGGTGACAAAGCCGGGCATGGTGGAAACCGGAAATAAGTATTTGCGAGAGCATAACTTCTATGATTTCCGGCTGCTTTCTTCGATTGGATTTGATGCAGATGCGGTAGAGGAAATGCGGAAGCAGGAGCATGTGCTGGCGGCAGATGGCTCTTACTACGAGGATATGATCTATGAAGATGCGGATGGTAAGGAGAAGGTGTTGCGCGCACAGTCCATTACGGAGCATGTGAATACACTGGAACTGCGGGATGGTCGTATGCCGGAAGCAGACGATGAATGTGTGGTGGATGCATATCAGTTCAAGGGACAGGATATCATCGGACAGGAAATTGAGATTGCGGACAGCAACACGCAGGATACAAAAGATGCATTTGCACACAAGAAATACAAAGTTGTCGGTACGGTGAATTCGCCAATCTATATCAATATCGAACGTGGAACGACGGATCTTGGAAATGGACGGATCAGTGCATTTATCTTTATTCCAGAAGGCGGATTTTCCTTTGATGCATATAAGGAAATCTATGTACAAAGTCAGGATTCCTATGATATCTATACGGATGCGTATGATGATTTTATCGATGATGTCACACCGGATATGGAGACTGCATTGAAGGCGGTTACCGATGATCGGTATGACCGGCTTGTGACAGATCTGGGCAGGACACTTGTGGAGGACGCGGTTGAAAAGCAACAGCAAGAATTACAGGCGATGATGCAGGATGCGCAGAGCGGAACGCTCACACAGGAGCAGATAGCCCAGATGGAACAGTTACAGCCTCTTACGCAGGAACAACAGGATGCACTCGTACAGGAATATGGAGAACAGGCGGCGAAGAAAGCATTTGGAGATGTAAAGACGTATGTGCTGGATCGTTCGACGAATGTCGGTTATATGTGCTATGACAATGATACGAACATCGTCGATGGCGTAGCAAAGGTATTCCCGATTTTCTTCTTCCTGATTGCGGCACTTGTCTGTTCGACGACGATGACACGTATGGTGGATGATGAGCGTGGACAGATCGGAACATACCGGGCACTTGGTTATACGAATGGACGCATTATGGCGAAGTATCTGATTTATTCCGGAAGCTCGGCGTTCCTTGGCTGCGTGATCGGATTTTTCGGAGGAAGCTATCTGTTCCCATATGTAATATCTGAGGCGTATAAGATGTTGTATGACTTCGGAACAGGCATTGACTTTTATTTTTCACCAGGACTTCTGGTAATCTGCCTGATCGTGTCGCTGCTTTGCTCAATGGGAACGGCATTCCTTGCCTGCATCAATGAACTTCGGTGTATGCCGGCAGAGCTGATCCGGCCGAAGGCTCCGGCAGCAGGAAAACGTATCTTACTGGAGCGGATTCCATTTATCTGGAAGCCGATGAAGTTCTTACATAAGGTAACCGCACGAAATGTATTCCGATTCAAGAAGCGTATGTTCATGATGCTGCTTGGTATCGCCGGATGCACGGCGCTTGTCCTGACGGGGCTTGGAGTGAAGGATTCAGTATCAAATCTGGCCGAGTTTCAGTATGGTGATATCGATACTTACGATATGGAAGTAACCTTGAATGGCACATATAACGAGGATATACAGCAGGAGGTGGAGGATGCTGTCGGTGATGGCTTTGAGGATTCCACAGCAATCCTCAAAAGCACGGTAGAATATCATGCAGCTTCTGCAATTAAAACAGTGTATCTGATTGCTGCAGAGCCGGAAGATTTAGAAAGCTTTGTGAAGTTTGACATGACAACCAGCAATGGCACTTATCCGGGAAACGGTGAGGTGATGTTGTCAAAGAAGATTGCGGAGATTGCGGATGTGACGGTTGGCGATCCGATTACCTTGCATGATACGGATGCGGGAGATGTGACGCTGACCGTATCGGGAATCTTCGAAAACTATGTATGGCACTACGCATATATCACACCGGAATGCTATGAGCAGTATTTTGACAAAGCATGCGAGGCAAATACAATGTATTTGCATGTCGATACAGACAGTACCGCTTATGAGGCAGGCGGGAAATTATCTGCACTCTCCAATGTGATGAGCGTCTCAGTTGTTGCAGACATCAAAGACCGTGTGGAGAATATGATGAAGATGATGGATGCGGTTGTCGGACTTGTAATTGGCAGTGCGGGTGCGCTTGCATTTATCGTGTTATTCAACTTAAGCAATATCAATATTACGGAGCGTGTGCGGGAGATTGCAACAATCAAGGTACTTGGTTTTTATCCGCGAGAGACAGGATCGTATGTTTTTCGGGAGAATTTCATACTGACGCTGATGGGAATCGTTGTCGGACTTCCACTTGGCTGTTTGCTGCATCGGTTTGTTATGTCCCAGATTCAGGTCGATATGGTGGCATTTGCAACGAGAATCATGAATATCAGTTATCTGTATAGCGTTCTGATTGTACTGGCATTCCTGATTATTGTGGATCTGGTGATGCGCCGGAAAATTGATAAAATAGATATGGCGGAATCATTGAAGTCTATTGAGTAAGTATGTTATAATATAAATTGTGTCTGTGTGTGCAAGTCAGGCTGTGTATGCAATAAAGCAGCTCAGATATGTATTTACGAATATTGACAAAGACGCATAAGTAATATTTGGAGGAAAAAGAAATGGGTTTACATATGGTAAAGGCGGTTCCAACGCCGGAAGAGATTCGCGCAGCGCATCCGATGGACAAAGAGTTACAGGAGATCAAAGCAAAAAGAGATGCTGAGATCAAGAAGATATTTACCGGTGAGTCTGATAAGTTTATTGCGATCATCGGTCCTTGCTCCGCAGATTATGAGAATTCCGTACTTGATTATCTCTGCAGACTGGCAGCTGTTGCAGAGAAGATCAAGGATAAGGTTTTTGTAATTCCTAGAATCTACACTAACAAACCACGTACAAATGGTTCCGGATATAAGGGCATGCTGCATCAGCCGAATCCGGAGGATAAGCCGGATTTCATCGAGGGTGTGAAGGCAATCCGAAAGATGCACATCAAAGCAATCCGTGAGACAGGACTGACTGCAGCCGATGAGATGCTGTATACGGATAACTGGCCATATCTCGAGGATATTTTATCTTATGTGGCAATCGGTGCAAGAAGTGTGGAGAATCAGGCACATCGTCTGACATCGAGCGGTATTGACGTTCCGGTTGGAATGAAGAATCCGACAAGCGGTGATTTCGCTGTCATGCTCAATTCCTGTGTGGCGGCACAGGCAAAACATACATTCCTGTTCTCCGGTTATGAGGCAAAGACCGATGGAAATCCATTGGCACATTGTATCCTACGTGGATCTTTGAGCAAGAGCGGACGTTCCATTCCAAATTATCATTATGAGGATCTGAAGTACCTTGCTGAGGCGTATGGCAAGTATAAGCTTGTGAATCCTGCATGTATTGTGGATGCAAATCACAACAACTCTGGTAAGAAGTGGGATGAGCAGCCTCGTATCGTAAATGAGATTCTGCACAGCAGAAGACACAGTGATGAGGTAAAGCATCTGGTCAAGGGTGTTATGGTAGAGAGCTACATCGAGGATGGAAATCAGCCAATCGGTGGTGGATGCTATGGCAAGTCAATCACAGATCCCTGCCTTGGATGGAAGAAGACAGAGAGACTGCTTCTGGAGATGGCAGAGCAGCTGTAAGCAAAATGAGACTTATGGATAAGCTGCTGGTTCGAATCAATCAGCAGCTTATTTTGAGCCAGGAGGTTACATATGAATATATTTAGTATTTTGATTCCGAAGCACACATTGACGTACTTAAATGCAAATGATCCTCTGGATCAGGCAGTTGCATTTCTGCTTGGTGCCACATATACGGCAATCCCTGTGGTGGATGACCAGGGACGGTATGTCGGGATCGCCAGTGAGGGTGATTTCCTGCGTGCGGTCATGGAACACGGACGTGAGAACCTCGCAAAGTATAAGGTAGCAGATATCGTCAACAAAGACGAAGGCGCGAAAGTATTAAATACTGTAGAAAAAGATGAGATTATGGAAAGGATTCTGGATCGGAATTTCCTCTGCGTGGTAGATGACCGGGATTGCTTTATCGGCATTATCACACGAAAGAGTATCATTCTGTACCTGAAGAACTGATATGTATAAGTATGTATTTTTGGATCTTGATGGGACGATTACGGAACCGGAAGAGGGCATCATCAATGGTGTGTTGTATGCGCTTTCGAAGTTTGGAATTACAGTAGAAGATCGGACGACGTTGTATCCTTACATTGGACCCCCACTTCGGGATTCGTTCCGGGAATTTCATGGACTCTCGGAAGAAGAGGCAGAACAGGCGGTGTTGTATTACCGGGAATATTACAGCACGAAGGGTATCTACCAAAATGGTATTATGCCGGGGATGGAAGCTGCATTTCAGACGCTTCAGGAGCGTGGTTGTCATCTGTATGTGGCAACGTCGAAGCCGGAGCTTTATGCAAAACAGATTCTGGAACATCTGAAGTTGGATGGATATTTTGATATCATTGCAGGCAGTACCTTTGACAAATCAAGAGATACAAAGGCAGCGGTGATTGAGTATCTGCTTGCCGGGATTGCGGCAGATCAGGGAAAACCTTCGATGGACGATATCATTATGGTTGGTGACCGGGAGTTCGATGTAATCGGTGCCAGAGCATTTGGAATCGAGACGATCGGTGTACTGTTTGGATATGGCAGTAAAGAAGAGTTTGAAGCCTGTGATTGCAGATATCTTGCAGAGAATGCGGAAGAGATGGTGCAGATCATCCTGCGATAATACATGAGAATACGGGCGGTTATGTTTCTGTATAGTGTTAATACTGTTGGGGATGATCGATGTAACATAGGAAAGAGGTTATAATAAATGGATTTTCAGATTGGACAGATCATTCGAATGAAGAAGCCGCATCCGTGTGGTGGAAATACATGGGAGATCCAGCGTGTTGGCATGGATTTCCGGTTGAAGTGCCAGACTTGTGGACATATGGTGATGATTCCAAGACGTGTTGTGGAAAAAGGCTTCCGTGGATTTGTAGAGGAATAAAGAAAAAGTAGAGCGGTTGGCTCTACTTTTTTTGCTTTTCTTTCTTCGCTTTCTTTTCGATGTACAGTTTTTTATCTGCCTGTTCCAACACCTCTTCGATATCCAGATCTTTTGTACAGGCAACTTCACAGATACCGATACTCATCTCAATCCGGTATGGCTTTTGAACCATCTGATTATGGCGTTCTGTGATTTCTGCGATACGATGCTTCATGATCTTTTCGTAGTTTGGAATACCAAGCAGTGCGAAAGCTACAAACTCGTCTCCGCCGAAGCGGGAGATAACATCGGTATTTCGGAATGCTTCTTTTAAAATCATACCGATTTCCCGGAGGGCAAAATCACCTTCGTCGTGCCCGTATTTATCGTTGATCATCTTCAGGTTGTCCATGTCTGCATAGAGAACAAGTACCTCTCGGTTCTGGTTCATCGGATTCTCAATGATCGTCTTGACGTAGTCTAAGAATCCCCAGCGGTTGTATAAGCCGGTCAGCTGATCGGTCTTGGAGATCTCCTTTAAGATCAGATTATGCTTGGACATCTGCTCTAAGTTTTGTTGCAGATGTTCACTGATTTCTTTCTGCTGTTCTAACAAAAGCATCGTCTTTAACGCGGCAGAAATATGGATGCCAAGGGATGGAACCATATTGAAATAATCAAGCTCCGTATCACAGACAATCAGACCAAGCAACTGTTCCTGTGAGAACAGCGGTGCAAGGATGTAAGTTCTCCGTTTATCCTGCTGCATCTTTGTGTTGTTGAAAATGCTGTTAATTGTTACAAGCTGTTCGTTCTTCGGTACACCGAAGGACTGGTTTTCAATCGTATAGGCACGTAACAACAGCGAATCCGGTTTGCGGAATACTGTGTCGTGTGGATGATTGATCGGCTGTTTGAACGTATATAAGAACGAAGAGTGGATACCAATCGCACTCATATTTTTCAGGATGGATTCAAATGGAAGATCCATCAGTCTGGATTGTGACAGGTTTGCGCTGATTTCGTCCACCAGATGTGTGATCTGTGCCATACTGCCGTACTGCTTCTGGTAGGTACGGAAGTTGGAGATGGAAAGCTGCTGATACATCGATGAAAAGACATCGACGAACGTAATCCGCTTCTCTGGATCTTCAATCTGACGCTCCAATACAAATTGTAAGGAGAACAGCAGATTCACAAAAAGCTCTACCGAAGTATAGGAGAAAATCGGCTGTTCGATAATCTGTGTGAACAATGTCTGGACATCCATTCGATCTGATGCAATATCGTTTGATGTTGTCAGATCGCAGATCAGACGGAAAAATACGGACAGGTCATCCTTTAACTGGAGGATGATGTTTGTGTCAGCGTAAGTGCTGAACAGATAGTTCATAATATGTTTCAGAATCTCTGGACGTTTCTTCTCGTCGAGAAGTCCAACCAATTGCAGTTTTGCTGCCAGAGAATCATAATCGTAGTTCGCACAGCCACAGGAGCAGCGGTGAATATAATGGGTTGCAACACGCTGTGCGACAGGTGCTGTATTCTCATCTAAGAAATCCGCCATATGGAGGATTGCCTTGTATGCAAGCTCAGCTGCGTTTGCCTCGACGGTTGTGAGAGGTGGATTTAATGTGGACGCGTAAGGCGCATTATCAAAGCCGATTGCTAAGATGTCCTTGCCGACCTTCAGTCCAAGCTTGGCAAATACACGATATCCGCCTTTTGCCATTTCATCATTTGCAAATACGACGGCATCTAATTCCGGATGGGTTGAGACGAAAGCTCCGATCAGCTTTTCACTACTATCCTCGAAATTGCCATAGACAACATAGTTTTCGTTATATGGAATATTCTGTTCTTCCAGAACCTTGCGATAGGCATTCAGACGTTCCATCGCGTCAATATTGGTCTTTGGACCGCTGACGTAACCGATGTTCTTCGCACCGTGATCGACGATCAGATGCCGGATGCCCTGCATGAAGGCGCCCTGATTATCAAAAATCATAGATGGATACCCTGGCATATCGGTGTAGAGGATGACAACCGGAATTCCAAGAAATTGTGCAAGGAATCTGCGGCGGGCGTCAAGATCAATACGACAACCGATCAGTCCCATCATAATATATAAAATATCCAGGTGATTATCATTTGCAAACTGGAACAGGGTATTATACTGATATTCGTACTGTAAATGGTCATCAGAAATAAGGGTATTATCAAGATACATACCCGGAAAGATATACATATTTGCATCGATGGCACGTGCGCCAAGCTCGGCACCTTTGACTGCCTCCGATGTAAATGGAGTATTCAAATCATTGATTAGCAATCCTATATTTTTTCGCAAAGAAAATTCCCCCTTGTTCCATAAAACAAACCACGACCCTTATAATTTCATTATCGACATTTTAACCGAAAATTCAACATAATTTTCAAAAATTGTAAAATTTGTAGCATACTATTGTGAAAAAACACAAAAAAATAGGAAACTATCTTTGCAAAAGTGCTGAAAATCTGGAGATTCAGAAAAACCGACTTACGATTTGCCTGAAAAAGTGATATTATAAATAGGTAGAATATAAGAGGGTTTAATAGAAAGATGGAGGCGAGAGAGTGTTTCATGTAGGCGATTATATCGTATATGGAAGCAATGGTATATGCCGGGTGGAGGAGATCACACATCCGGATATAGCGGGAATTGATGAAGACAAATTGTATTATGTGTTAGTGCCGGAAAAGACAAGGGACAGTCGGTTGTTTTGCCCGACAGACAATAGCCGGGTTGTGCTTCGGAGTGTGATCACAGCCGATGAGGCGGCAGCTTTGATGGAAGAGGTCAAGGAAATCGAACCATTGCAGGTAGAGAGTGAGCGGATGCGGGATGACAGTTACAAAAAGGCAATGAAAAGCTGTGATCTGCGCCAGTGTGTCAAGGTAATCAAGGCACTTCTGATCCGGAAAGAAGAGCGTGAGTCACATGGCAAGAAAGTGACGGTAACTGATGAACGGTATATGAAGCTCGCCGAGGAGGGCTTATACAGTGAGCTTTCTCTGGTTATGGGAAAAGACCGGGAAGAAATCAAAGAGAAATTTTTAGATTATTGTAAGCAATAGTCTTTTATTTTTTCGGATAGTATAGTATAATATGCTTATCTAGGATAAAATTAAAGAAAAATGGAGGAATTACAAATGTTAGTTTCAGCTACAGAAATGTTGAAAAAGGCTAAAGCTGGTCATTATGCAGTTGGTCAGTTCAACATCAATAACCTTGAGTGGACAAAGTCAATTCTTTTAACAGCACAGGAATTAAACTCCCCAGTTATCCTTGGTGTATCTGAGGGTGCCGGAAAGTATATGACAGGATTCAAGACAGTTGCAGCTATGGTTAAGGCTATGGACGAGGAACTTGGAATCACAGTTCCAGTAGCACTTCATTTGGATCATGGAACATACGAAGGATGTTATAAGTGTATCAAGGCTGGTTTCACATCTATCATGTTTGATGGTTCTCACTATCCATTCGAAGAGAACCTTGCTAAGTCTACAGAGCTCGTAAACGTAGCTCATCAGCTTGGTCTTTCTATCGAGTGTGAAGTTGGTTCTATCGGTGGAGAAGAAGACGGCGTTGTAGGTATGGGTGAGTGTGCAGATCCTGAAGAATGTAAGACAATCGCTGATCTTGGCGTAGACATGCTTGCTGCAGGTATCGGTAATATCCATGGTAAGTATCCGGCAAACTGGAAGGGACTTTCTTTCGAGACATTGGATGCTATCCAGCAGAAGACAGGCATTATGCCTCTCGTACTTCACGGTGGTACAGGTATTCCTGCTGATATGATCAAGAAGGCAATTACACTTGGTGTATCTAAGATCAACGTAAATACAGAGTGTCAGCTTTCATTCCAGGAAGCTACAAGAAAGTACATTGAAGCTGGTAAGGATCTCGAGGGTAAGGGATTTGATCCACGTAAGCTCCTTGCACCTGGTGCAGAAGCTATCAAGGCAACAGTAAAAGAGAAGATGGAACTTTTCGGATCTGTTGGTAAGGCTTAATAAGTAACTTCTTTAAAAAAGACTAGATGCGAGTCGCTCTACATCATGTAGGGCGACTTTTTTCAACGTTTTTCTTCTGTATTTCTCTTGTTTCCTGTGTCTGCATGTATTATAATTATTATAATTATGCGGCAGTATGCCCATTTATGTAAACTACTGCCGAACCAGGAGAAAACGCATGGCTTTAAAACACGTAATGATCAACGATATAATTGCAGAACATAGTGCGCGGATGCAGAATCTGAAAAAGTACTATCCGTTTTTCGTGTTGAATGAGACGACTTTTACACAGTACAAGGAAGGTAAGTATGCGTTTTTAGATATGGGATATATCACGATGGCGTCCTTGCGGTTTTTCATCAATGAAAACAATTTCCACGAAAAGGACGTCACGTATGAAGAATATGAGGATTTCCTGCGGGAACTTCTGACGCGGGATTTCAAGCTGGAAGAGGAACTGGTAGAGCTGCGCGAACTGATCTCCTATATTTTTGATAAGATTAAAAATGACGGGCGGGCGTTTGAGTTTCATTTCTATGATCCGGAAGTGCGGGAAAACAAGGTCGCACGCGTGAAGCTGATTGACAGTCATATCGCGCAGGGGACGGTTTATTATACGATTACGCCAGAGGGCATTGAGTTCTATCTGGATACGAAGGAAATCAAAGACGAGAGCAAGATCAATGTATCCCAGTTGTTGCTTGAGAAGATGATCAATGCGAACAACTTCAAGGGCGGTATCGATGTGGTTCGTCGGATCAACAGTCAGGTGATCTCGCTGATTGAGCAGAAGGAGCAGGTCGTAAAGCTGCTTGGAGTGGATGTGTTCGAGGGTGCAAAGGCGTATGAACATTTCATGGACACGACGGCAAAGTGGTTTACCGAAGAGCAGAAATTATTTGTGAAGAACAAGGCGCTGGTCGATAAGGCGATTGAAAAGGCAGAGTTTGAACGCGATACCGATGGAGGTTCACCGACCCTGCATTCGAAGGCACTCTCGGAGATCAGCCAGTTGGAGACAGAGTTAAAGAAAACAATCTACAATCATAGCCGCCTGATCGGTGAGACAACCGAGCTGTCACAGTTGTCCGATCAGATCATCAACCGGGCGAAATTACGGAAATTAAGACCAGTCTTTGATTTTAAGCAGGCGTTAAATACGATCATGAAGCTGGATCAGCCGGATCTGCTGGCACATGTGCTGGAACCGCTGTTTGCGCCGCGGATGGATAAGTATTTCACGATGCGGAACATCGACAATATCCTGACGCTTCGAAGTGATGAGAAGCAGGAGACAGAGAAGATTGAAAAGCGGGAACTGACACCAGATTTCAAGTATGAGGACGAGATTCTGGAGGAGAAGATCGGACGAAACTTCGCCCACCTGTTCTACGAGCTCTGCGATCAGTTGAAGAAGTGGAATCGTGTTACCTTGAAGGAATACAATGGAATCCTTGAAATAAAATTTGGCGAGGAAATCTATACAAACCGCGATTACTATGCGTTCCTGGTACATTTATCCGGGAAGCGGTCGTATCGGGTTGATGAAATGCTCGAGAAGCAGGAAACGATGTTAGAAGAGATGGTCGTCGAACATCTGACAGAGGAAGAAAAGGAACGCATTCGAGATATTCGATTCACAATCACATTTGGAACGGATGAGGTAGAGATCAAACCACAGATGCAGGATATAGAAGCCGTCGAGCCGTTTGTGGTAACGGATATGAATTTTGAAAGGGAGGCAGCCGAGTAATGGAACAGCGAAATCTGGAAAAAGCATTGGATGTATATGCCGCGTTGATTACCGGGCAGGAAATCTCCAGAAGCAATCCGGACACACGGGATCTGTATGAAGAATTTTATGCAAATGCTGCTGTGTACGACATTGTAACCAAGATGATGAAAAAACTGAATTTGAATTTATATGAATATCAGGATGCGGTCTATCTGACTGCCGGTGAGGGAAACCGCGTGTTTGGATATACAAACGATGATATGAAGCGTCTGCTTGGGCTACGGTTAAACCGGGAGCTGTATATGGTATATTTTATCATGTACAATTTCCTGTTACTGTTCTATCAGGATTCCGCATCGTATCAGGTGAAGGAATATGTGCGGCTCGAAGATATTTTAGAGCAGGTAACAACGTATCTTGCGTCAATTACAAAGGATCTGTCTGTGTATTCCATGAGTGATGTGGAAGCGGACAGTTTCAAGTCACTGGCGCTTTTGTGGGATGAGCTTCCACTTGTGACTTCAGATGAGAAGGACAAGAACCGTGCCAGCCGTGCGTCCCGTACCGGATATGTGAAACTGACGTTTAATTTCTTACAGGAACAGAAATTATTTATCGCGGTGGAAGACCGCTATTATCCAACTGACCGTTTTCATGCGATCGTGGAGAACTATTTCGAGGAGTACAAAGGAAAAATCTACAAAGTACTGGGAGGAGAGACAAATGCCTAGTATCAACCGTATTCGTGTCAACAATGTAAAATATAATTTTGGAACGCAGTACTACGATGATTTTACCATGCGGATGTATGGAAAGAACACTTTGTACGATCTGGCAAATGGTGGTGGAAAGAGTGTGCTGATGCTGCTTTTGATGCAGAACATGATTCCAAACTGTACACTCGATGAGAAACAGCCGATTGAAAAGCTGTTTCGTACCGGAAATGGAAATACAACCATCCATTCTCTCGTCGAATGGAAGTTGGACGAGCAGGATCGCAAGGAAGGCTATCGCTATATGACGACGGGATTCTGCGCGCGCAAAGCGAAGGATGTCGAGGGCGAGACGGCGAAGAAGGATGTGGCAGCGATTGAGTATTTCAATTACTGTATTTTCTACCGGGAGTACAATAAAAATGATATTATCAATCTGCCGTTGTCGAAGGACAAAGAGCGCATCACGTTTCAGGGATTGCGGAATTATCTGAAAGAGTTAGAACATCGTGATATGTCACTGAAGGTCTGCATCTTTGACCGGAAGGGTGAATACCAGCGGTTTATCAGCGGATATGGTCTGCATGAGAGCCAGTGGGAGATCATCCGAGGAATCAATAAGACCGAGGGGCATGTGCGTACCTACTTCGAGACGAATTATAAGACGACGCGAAAGGTCGTGGAGGATCTGCTGATCGAGGGCATCATCGAGAAAGCGTATGCAGTAAAGACGATGCGTGACGGCGAGGATTCTGACACAATGGCGAAGATGCTCATGGATATCAAGGAGCAGCTTACGATCCTTGCTAAGAAGAAAAAGGATATTACAAGCTATGACCATCAGGCGGAGCTGATCGAGGTGCTGCGGGATAAAGTCGCGTCATTTATGAGTCTGTATCAGGAGCAGACGAATATGGAGAAGCTTCTGGCGGATATCTGCGTGACTGGAGAAGAGTTTGTAAAAAATGATGCCGAGACGCTGGAAAAGCTGGAGCAGACGCGCAATGGGAAGCGTGCGGCAAAGGACGACCAGAGAAAACGGATGGAATGCCTGAAGGTTGCACGGGATAAACGATATCTCGAACAGCTTTACGGACAGATTAAACAGGCGGAAAAACAGCTTGAAATGGAACAGAGCCGTCTGGAGACTGAGCAGGCGGAGTTCGCAAAAAAAGAGAGTATTAACGAGTATCTCGAATATGTGGATGACCGCAGGAAAAAGGATGAACTGGAGGCGTGGGTAAAGGCGCAGATGAATGCGTCAGCCTTTGATGAGACACAGTTATATACCTATGCCTATAATATAAAGATGCGCATGGATGTGCAGATGACGAACCTGCGCAACCAGATTGTAGCCGATACGGAAGAATTAAAGCGTGAGGTCGCAAAGCAGAAATATAATGAGAAGATGCTTGCTGAGATGCAGGTGCAGCAGGCAGTGTATGAGCATAGCAAGCAGGAGGCTGAGACGCAGATCCGGCAGTTATCCGAACAGCTTTCCGCAATCCGTATGGAGATGAATGAGATCCGGTTTACGAAAGTGGATGAGCAGCTTGCAGAGTCCAAAGAGTTACTGGCATCTTTGCAGGAACAGCAGACACAGGAGGAAGCGCTTGTCGCAGATTGCAGGAAACAGGAAGAAGCGCAGAAGGAACGGCTGATGCAGCTTCGCTTGCAGCAGGCAGAAAATGAGAAGCAGCTTGCGGAGCTTCTGACGAAGGAACAGGCATTTGAGGAAGCAGCAGAAAAACTGCATAAGATACAGACAATTTACGGGGCATCCGAGATGGAAGCACTGTCGGATGTGCTGGCAGATCGTATCCGTGATGCGGTGCTCAAGATAGAGGCACTGAAAAAGCAGGGTGTGGAATGCGCCAAGAATGCGGAGCGACTGGCGGAGGGCAGATTGATCGGAGTATCCGAGGCTGCCAAGAAGGTATTGGATTATATTGAGACACGGCATGGAAGTGCAGCTATGTACGGAATGGATTATGTATCGGCTCTGCCGGCGGACAAGCAGGCGGCGGTACTTTCAGCAAATCCACAGCTTGTTTATGGGATTGTGGCAGAGGACTACGATACCCTGGCAGAAGATCCGAATATCCGCACAATTGATACAGGCGAAGTTCCAGTCTATATTTACGACCGTGACCGGATGGAAGAGATGGCGATGCATCTCGGAGACAATGTGTTTGCGGTGTCGGCAACACCGGAGTATCTGCTGGATGCCGAGACGATCAGCACACTGGTCGCAAAGGAGCGGCAGCGGGAAAAAGAGATTGGCGATCAGCTTGCCATGCAGGAGGAGATGCTTTCTGCATACCGGGAGGATCAGGCATTTTTAATCCGTCTGTCTGACCGGGATCTGTTGGAGGCAGGAAAACGTCTGGCAGATGCAAGAAAGACGGCGACGGAATTAGAGACGCAGCTTACCGCATGCATGGATGAGCTCGAAATAATCCGCAAGAAGATTGCGGCATCGAAAGAAAAACAGGAAAATTGTAAGCAGGAATACGAAGCATGCATACAGGATGTGAACCGGTTATATACCGTGGAGCAGTTAACCTCTGTGATTGCTACACAGGAACAGCGGCAGGCAGAGGCAGAAAAGGCACTGGAGCGTCTGGAAGAACAGAAAGCATCGTTCGTGGCACAGGGCGGAGACAGCCGGCTTGATACAGAGCAAACAGAAGCGAAAATACGTTTCATGCAGGAACAGCTGGATACGCTTGTACGTGAATGGAAAGATAATTATGAGTCTTATTATAATGTCGATCAGGAATACGAAGTATTAACGATTTCGGATGAGGATTTACGGGCGAGATTCCGGACAATGGTTGATGAGAACCGCGGCGATATGCGTGCGATGGAAGATAAGCAGCTCGTGATCGCCACATTGCTTGCTTCGATGGAAAAATCCAGAAAATCAATCGAGCGCAGAGGTGTTGATTTTAAAGAACTGGCAGATCTGGAAAGCCGGAATCTGCTGTATTTCTCGGATGATGCGGTGCTTACCGTATGCCGGGAGAATATTGCACAGACGAAGGAACAGTTAAAGAAAGAGGAACGGCAGCTTTCCGAGATCCGCTCCAAAGCAGATAAGTTAGATGGAAGCATTCAATATGCAATCGAGAATATCCAGAATGGATATGGTTCTTACGAGGAAGTGGATGCAAGTGAGTCAGAGATCATTGCCAGTCTTGAAAGCGGGCAGACATTGCTGGCACGGCTGGAGGCGGAAGCAAAGGCGTGCGACGAAGAGTATCGTACCTATGAGAAACGGCAGCGGTATATGACAGATCTGTATAAGGATGTCAAGCGGATCGTAACGACACATGAGATCAGTCTGGAAGATGCGACACCGATGTTAGAGGATAAAGAGACATTACGGGAGATGTTTGAATCCCAGCTTATGAATTTCGACCGGACATGCAAACAGCTTGACCGTGCGAAAAATGAGCTGCTCAAATTTAAGGGCAATACGGCACAGGCGTTTGATGAGATGCATGCGTATGAGCTTGCGGGAACGATCCGGGACGATGTGCGGATTCCAGAGAATTATGCAGAGGCAAAGGCATTGGTGGACAATCTGGAGTCTATGGTTGGATATGTGCGTCTGGAACGTGACCGTGTGGAGAAGAGTCTGACCGATATGGAGGGGCTCAAAGCAAACTTCGAGGAGCAGTGCCTGCAACGGTGTTTGGATGTGCGGACGGAGCTGGATAAATTACCGAAGCTTTCCCGGATTATCATGGAGGATGAAGTGATCCAGATGGTAGGCTTACAGGTGCCATATGTGAAGGATGAGTTTTTGAAACAGCGGATGTCGGATTATGTAGACCGCATCGTGGCACAGGCAGATGATTATGAGCAGGATCGCGACCGGATGAAATTTATTCGGAACAGTTTGACTTTAAAGAAATTGTTCAGTGTGATTGTAACCGATATGAATGCGATCAAGCTGAGTCTGTATAAGCGGGAAAGAATCAAAGAACAGAGCCGTTATCTGAAATACGAGGAGGCCGTTGGAAGTACCGGACAGTCGCAGGGTATTTATATCCAATTCCTGATTTCCATCATCAATTACATTTCCGGTATGTACCGGATTGGAAATGAGGATACAGGAACAAAGACGATCTTTATTGATAACCCGTTTGGTGCGGCGAAGGATGTGTATATTTGGGAGCCGATCTTCGCATTGCTTGCGGCAAATCATGTACAGCTGATCGTGCCGGCACGTGGGGCAACACCAGCAATCACCGGACGATTCGATGTCAATTATATTTTAGGACAACAGATGGCAGGCGGAAAGCAGCTGACCGTAGTTGTCGATTATACAAGCAAAGTCGAGCAGGAGGAACTTGTTTATCAGGATCTTGAATATGAACAGGTGAGCTTCGATTTTATATAGTAGGGAAAGACAGAGGATAAGTTATGCATTACAAGGAAGTAAAAGCAATTTTATCTCCGCAGAATGGTCTGAATATCTATCGGGGATGCAGTTATTCGTGTGTGTTCTGCGATGCACGCAGTACCTGCCACCGGATGGATCACGAATTTGAAGATATCGAGGTAAAAGCCCATGCTGTGGATATGCTGGAGTATGCATTGAAGAAAAAGCGGACAAGGAGCATGATACAGATCGGTTCTTCGTCGGAGCCGTATATTCCGCTCGAAGAGGAATTGCAACTGGTGCGGCGGTGTCTGAACCAGATCGAGCGGTTTGATTTTGGATTGGTATTACATACACATTCAATGCTTGCACTGCGGGATATTGATATCTTAGATAAGATCAACCGTAAGACCAAATGCATCGTGATCGTGCGGCTGAGTACCTATGATGATTCGCTCGCGAAAAAGTTAGAGCCTGGAACGTCGCTTCCATCAGAGCGGTTTTCGCTGATGCAGCAGCTCACGGAGCGGGGCATCACAGTGATCGTCAACCTGGCACCAATCCTGCCGTTTATCAATGATGACATGGAGAACATACAGGGGTTGTTGTCGTACTGTGTGAAAGCGGGCGTATATGGAATCCTGACGGACAAAATGTGTCCGGTTTTAAGAGAGGGAAACCGGGAGCGGTTTTATCAGCAGCTCTATAAGAATTTCCCGGATATCTACGATCAGTATGAGGCAGTTTACGCAGACGAGAAGACATTGAAGACAAAAAATTATACCGAGATTATGGCGTGCATCCGTGAGACCTGCGAGGCGCATGGAATCCAGTATGATAAGGAAGAACTGCTTCGGTTCACGCGGGAGTATAAGAATAAGACGATTGGAACACAGCTCAGTTTGTTTGACATGATGTAAAAATGGTAGATATATGAGGAGATGGAGAAGATGAGTAAGAGCAAAAAAGAAAGACAACAGGAAAAAAAGGAGCTGAGACAGGCACAGGAGAAGGCGCAGCCAAAACAGCCGCAGGCAGAGAAAAAGCCAGAACCGAAACCAGTAGAAGCAAAGAACGCGCAGCCGGAGACAGCCGCAGATGTGAAGATGAATTTCTATTCCGGCATGTCTATGATCATGACGATTATGGCAGCTGCTTCCGCAGTGGTTGCGATGATTGTAGCAGCAAGAGGATTTTATTATATTCTGCAGACTCTGTATGATGAGACTCAGACCGATATCGTGCTTTTGAGCGATAATCTGGTTGCGGCGGATTTCAGTCCATCGATCCGCATCTTTCTGTATGTGATGGGACTGCTGATGGCGGTACAAGTGGTGTTATCTCTGGTAGGTACGGTAACAGCAATCAATCCAAAGAAGAAACCACTCTTCCCAATCTCCGTTGCGATGACGATACTGGCGGTAGCAACACTGGTGCTTTATTTGATTGGACATTCGAAGACCGGAGATATCGCCAATATGTTCTCCAGAGTGGAGATGCATAAGCAGATCGGACTTTATACGATTTACCTGTATGTGCTGATTGCAAATCTGGTTTGTGCAGTGGTAAATCTGTTTGGACAGATGTATGGTTTGAAGTTGTATAAAAAGACAGGCAGTACCTGTTAGTAAAATAGAAAAAGTGTAGGAGGGTATGAAAATGGCATTTAAGGATTTTGTAAAGACAGTGAAGAGTGAAGCTGGTGACGCAGTGGAGGTTACAAAGCTGAAAGCAAAGATCAGCAAGGAAAAGGCAAATATCAAGGAGACATATGAGGCAATCGGTGAGATCTTCTACAATAAGGTAAAAGAGGGTGCGCAGATGGATCCGGAATTTTCGCCGTTGGTAGAGAAGATTGACGCTGCAAAAGAGTCAATCAAAAACTGCAATGACGAAATTGATCATGTAAAGATGAACTAAAATAAATGAAATAAGAAAGCCGAGGGAAACAAAGATGGACTATAATCAGATGAGCTTGAAGATGCATGAAGAAAATCACGGAAAGCTGGAGGTTGTCTCCAAGGTCGCAATCAATGACCGCGATGACTTAAGCACCGCTTATACACCAGGTGTTGCAGAGCCATGCCGTAAGATTCATGCGAATCCGGCTGACGTATACAAATATACCTGCAAGGCAAATACCGTTGCTGTTGTATCCGATGGTACGGCTGTACTTGGACTTGGCGACATCGGACCGGAGGCTGCGATTCCAGTTATGGAAGGAAAGTCTGTGCTGTTCAAACGGTTTGCAGGCGTGGATGCATTTCCAATCTGTCTGGATACAAAAGATGTCGATGAGATCGTGGAAACAGTAAAGCGGATCGCACCGGTATTCGGTGGTATCAATCTGGAGGATATTTCTGCTCCACGTTGTTTTGAGATTGAGAGCCGTCTGAAGGAAGAGCTGGATATTCCGGTATTCCATGATGATCAGCATGGTACAGCGATTGTTGTATCGGCAGGATTGATCAATGCATTGAAGCTGGTTGGAAAGCCATTTGATAAGGCAAATGTTGTGATCAATGGAGCTGGTTCCGCAGGTATTTCTATCTGCAAGCTGTTGCTCGCACTCGGTATCGGGAATGTTGTACTGGTCGATAAAAACGGAGCACTTTGTCCGGGTGAGGACTGGATGAATCCGGCACAAGCAGCGATGGCAGAGGTGACAAATAAAGATAAGCAGACTGGGGCGCTTGCTGAGATCATGAAGGGCAAGGATGTCTTTATCGGTGTGTCTGCACCGAATATTGTAACTGCAGAGATGGTCGCATCGATGGCAAACGATCCAATCGTATTCGCAATGGCAAATCCAACACCGGAGATCATGCCAGAGGAAGCAAAGAAGGGCGGCGTGCGCGTGATGGCAACCGGTCGTTCTGATTATCCAAACCAGATCAACAACGTGCTTGTATTCCCTGGTATTTTCCGTGGTGCGCTGGATGCGAAGGCAAAGGCAATCACAGAGGAGATGAAGATTGCGGCAGCCAAGGCAATTGCTTCGATCGTAACAGATGAGGAATTAAATGAGGAGTATATCATTCCGGGTGCTTTTGATGAGAGAGTGGCAAAGGTCGTTGCCAAGGCAGTATCGGATGAGGCAAAGAAGCTCGGAATCGTAAAGGAATAAGATAGTTGTAAAGATGCGGGAGGTGTGCAGATGGACGGAATGAGTCAGAAGCTCGAACAGGTGCAGGCGGAAGTAAATAAAGTGATCAAGGGCAAGGAGGATGTTGTAAAGAAGGTTCTTGCTGCCGTGATTGCAGGCGGACATATTCTGATGGAGGATATTCCGGGTGTAGGTAAGACGACGCTTGCAACAACCTTTGCAAAGAGTATGTCAATGCACTATAAGCGTGTGCAGTTTACGCCGGATGTACTGCCGAGTGATATCCTGGGATTTTCCATGTATAACTCTGCCACCAAGGAGTTTGAATACCGGGAAGGTGCGGTATTTACGAATCTGTTCTTAGCGGATGAGATTAACCGAACCTCGCCGAAGACACAGTCCGCATTGCTTGAAGTTATGGAAGAAAAAACGGCGACGGTTGACGGTGTGACCCGGCCGTTGCCAGATCCATTTGTCGTAATCGCAACAGAGAATCCATATGGTTCTTCTGGTACGCAGATGCTGCCGGAATCCCAGCTTGACCGTTTTATGGTGTGTTTGTCCATGGGGTATCCAAGTCATGCAGATGCAGTGGCAATTCTGAAAGGAAATGCAGGGAAACCACTTTCGAAGGTGCAGGAAGTCATCTCGATGGAAGAGGTGCTTGCGTTGCGTGCGATGACAAATGATCTCTATGTGAAAGATGAAATCTATGAGTATATTGTAAATCTGGTGGAGGCAACCCGGACGATGGAGATCTTTTCGATGGGTGCCAGCCCGCGAGGTACGATCGCACTTTTGCGTATGGCAAAGGCAATGGCAGTGATCGACGGCAGAGATTATGTCTGTGCCAAGGATGTGCAGGATGTAGCGCGTGATGTATTAGGACATCGAGTGAAGCTGTCAGCACGTGGAAAGGCACAGGGTATCACAATGCAGCAGGCGATCGGAATGGTGATCGCAAATGTTACAGCACCGAGGGTATAAGGATTGGCAGAATATATTGTTCGGATAATTGGATATGGGTTATTGCTCTTTGTAAATGGGATGATCTACTATTTTCTGCATAGCCAGTTTTATTTTCTGGTGCTTGTGCTGATGGTGGCTGGACCAATCCTTTCCGCAATGTCGGTGTGGGTATTGCGGCATTATTTGCAGGTAGAGATTCATCATGCGCAGGATTCCTATGGGGTACAGGGGGAGACTGCGTATTTTACGATACAGATCAAAAATCCAACGTGGTTTGTCTCGCTGGATACGAAGCTGATCGTAAATGTGGAGAACACTCTGATGGAGACGATCGGGCAACAGGTATTTTCCGTGCCGGTACATGCGGGAAAAGGATATACCCTTACGCTTCCGGTTGTGGCGACGTATCCGGGACTGTTAAAGATCAGTGTGTCACGTGTGTATATCAAAGATCTGATGGGATTTTTTCGATTGAAGAAAAACGTGGAGCAGACGGCGGAGCTTAGTATCCTGCCGCGGGCTGTGACGGATATCGCATATGAAAAGACGGCACTTGAACAGGGCATGTTGGAGAGCGAGGAAAGCTCAAAACGGGGCAATGATTTCTCTGACGTGCAGGAAGTCCGGGAGTATATTCCGGGCGATAAGCTGATGAGTATCCATTGGAAGCTGTCGGCAAAGCGGGATATCCTGATGGTGAAGGATCGCGTGAGTATGTCGGATCACCAGCTTGTGATCGTGCCGGAGCTTTTTATCGATCAACCGGTGAATCTGGCGGCGATTCTGACGATGACGTATTCCGTGATTCTGGAACTGATACAGGAGCAGACGACCGTGCGGCTTTTGTATTGGAGTACAAACCGCTATGAATATGAAGATGTGAGGATTGATTATAAGGAAGAACTAGATGCGGCGTTTGCCCGTTTGTATTATGAGAAGGCATATAAGAATCCGAGTGAAGCGGCAGATCATATGGCACTGGTGTACCCGGAAATGCATGCATATCTGCATGTATTTAGTGATGGACAGGGTGCGCAGATGCAGGTGCGGGAAAATGAGTAGGTTATAATATGGCAAAAAAGAAACATGCAGATACAATTGAATCGATGGAACTGTGCGAGGGTGTGTACCTGCAGGAGGAATTCTTCGAGAAGAAGGAAAACCGGGTGCTTACTCTGTTGTTGAAGGGCTTCATTGTCTATCTTCTTTCGATGGGAAGTATCGGTTTTTATCTGACGGCATTTGACATTTCGTTTCATGTCGGGCTTTGCCATGCTTTGATTTTACTGACATCGCTTGGCTGTGCAATGTTGTATTACCGATTGATGGTGGAAAACCTCGGTTATCTGTTTTTGTTTGTCACCTTTGCATTTCTGGTATTTACATTCCGCGATTACATCAACAGTGGATTTTATGCGATCGTGAACATCACGGTCGATAATGCAGCCCAGTATTTCGATGTGGATATTCAGAGGTTATATGAGGAGAAAATTGGCAACCGGTATGTGACAGTCACGTTTGTGGCACTCTTTATCGGTATTGTGCTTGACATCTTATTAAATGTCTATATTTCCCGACGGATGCAGTATGTGACGGCAATCGTGATTATCATGTGTCTGAATCTGATTCCGCTTTATCTGACGATGGAGCCGGATCTGTTGTATGTGCTTATGATGCTTGCCGGTGTGGCTATGGCGATTATATTTAAGGCGGGAAAGCATTACAGTCCGCAGGTATCAGTCAAGCGGAGCAATGCACAGTTTCAGGTGCAGGGAAAAAAGAAAAAAGAGGTTGCCTATGTCTATGACGTGAAAGCAATGGTGCAGGCAGGGGTACTGGCGGTAGTTACTGCAATACTGGTCGTGACGGCGGCAAGCAGCTTTCGCCCGAAGGAGTCATTTAATGTCGGATACACCGGAAACAAATATAAAGATCTGACAATGGCGGCGATGTCGACGTTACTGGTCGACGGTTTTGAGGGCTTGTATCACAGAACTGGTACCAACGGCGGTGTTGGAGGTGGAAAGCTGGGAGAGGTTTCTACGGTTTATCTGGATAACCAGACCGATCTGGTTGTGAAGATGGCACCATATACATCAAACCGGATCTACCTGAAATCTTTTACTGGCGTCCGATATAACCCATATGCGAACGAGTGGACACCGATGAGTGAAATCCGGAATTATGATGGCATGGACACGAGTGCGGAGGTAAGATCGCTGAAAGAACAATACGAGGAGAACCGTGAGGGCAGTGCCAAAGCAACGATGGAGATTCAGTGTGTGGGTGTGTATCCTCAGTTGTATCAGCCGTATTATACTGCGGACGCAGAAGCGATACGGAACGGTTATACGATCACCTATTATCCGCGTGTGGCAGGAAACCGTGCATCCGTGACGTCAGAGTCTGTGGCGTATAATGATATGGATCTGTATGTGCCGGAGGAGAATTTAGAGGCGGTGTCACAGGTTGCATCGGAGCTTGGAACAATCGGAACGACAGATCATGTGATCGAGGAACTGAAAAATTATTATCAGGAGAATTATCCGTATACCGTCCGTCCGGGAAAGACACCAAAGAAAAAGGATTTTGTCAACTATTTCCTGTTGGAAAATAAGAAAGGCTATTGTTCTTATTTTGCAAGTGCGGCGGTGCTGATCTTCCGATACATGGGAATTCCGGCACGGTATGTGGAAGGTTATGCGATTGATTACGATCAGATATTAAGTGGCGAGCTGGTCGATGGCGCGGATTATGCAGATTATTATGATGGCTATTCTGAGATTGGTGAGACTGCATATGTAAAAGTGGATGTGACTGATGCCGATGCACATGCATGGGTGGAGGTGTACGATCCGGTAATCGGCTGGTATCCGGTGGATGTGACACCGTCGTCAAGCGACGATGAGGATATCACGAATTTCTGGGATGAGTTTGCAGATTTCATGGGCGGCGACGAAAGTGGTTCCGATACGGTTACAGAGAATGGAAATGCACTGACGATTCCGGACAATCTGATGCGGAATATCGTGTATGGACTGGCTGTGATCGCTGCTGGATTTGTTGTATTTCTGCTTGGAAAACAGTTTGTACTATGGATGTTATTCTATATCCGATTTGCCAAAGCTTCCTATAATGATAAGCTGATCTTATATTACAGCCGGATGGTGAAACGTTACGAGAAACGGCATACGGAGTTTGCAACATGTAAAAACTATGAGAATCAAATCCAATATATGCTTACCCATATGGCACAGGGAGAGGCGAGAACAGAGTTGGAACCGCAAGCCGGAACAGTAATTGAAATCTTGAACATCGCGGGCTTCTCGAATCAGTCCGTGGAAGAAGCAACCTATAAAAAGACGCAGGAATATCTGAAGAAACTGCGGCGGGCAGCAGAAAAATAGACATGCAGGAAATTGCATGTCTGTTTTTTTCTAAATTTTTCTAATTTTCCTTTGAAAACCTATTGACTTTGTAGGAATTGAGTAGTAATATCTTCTCAACGAATGCATACTATTCCTACTAAATAGGTATGAAATGTAGGAAATGGCAAAAATAGAAACGAAAAAGAAAAGGAGAAAACAAAGATGAAGATTGCAAAACAGTTAACCGAATTGATTGGAAATACTCCGCTTCTGGAGCTTACAAATTACGAGAAGGAGCAGGACTTAAAGGCAAAGATCGTAGTCAAGCTTGAGTACTTCAACCCACTTGGAAGTGTGAAGGATCGTGTCGCAAATGCGATGATCGAGCAGGGAATCAAGGATGGCAAGATCAATCAGGATACGATCATCATTGAGCCGACAAGCGGTAACACCGGAATCGGTCTTGCATTTGTATGTGCGGCAAAGGGACTGCATCTGATCCTGACAATGCCGGATACGATGAGCGTGGAGCGTCGGAAGATCGTAGGTGCACTTGGCGCAGAAATTGTCCTGACACCTGGACGCGATGGCATGAAGGGAGCAATCGCCAAGGCAGAGAGTCTGAAGGAGGAATATGGAAATGCATTTATTCCACAGCAGTTTGAGAATGCTGCAAATCCAGCCATCCATAAGGCAACGACAGCACAGGAGATCTGGAATGATACAGACGGACAGGTTGACATCTTCGTATCAGCCGTAGGTACAGGCGGAACCGTAACAGGAACCGGACTTGGGCTGAAAGAGAAAAATCCGGATGTGAAGGTGGTTGCAGTAGAGCCTGCAAGCTCCCCGGTTCTTTCCGGAGGAAAGCCGGGTCCACATAAGATTCAGGGTATCGGTGCCGGATTCGTACCAGATGTGCTTCGTATGGATATCTTAGATGAGATCATCCCGGTAGAAAACGATGCAGCATTTGAGACATCCAGAGATGTAGCAAGAACCGATGGCGTACTCGTTGGTATCTCTTCCGGAGCTGCACTGTTCGCTGCAACCGAGCTTGCAAAGCGTCCGGAGAATGAAGGAAAGACAATCGTTGTATTGCTTCCGGATACCGGGGAGAGATATTTATCAACTTCACTCTTTGTATAAAAAAGGAACATTATGAAGAAAAAACTGATGCTCGGACTCCTTGCATTTGCGCTCCTTCTGACCGGATGCGGAAAGCAGGAGGACGGGACAATCCGAATTACAAATGTGTCATATGATCCGACGCGGGAATTCTATGAAGCATATAATCAGATGTTCGAGGAACATTATCAGGATACATATGGCGAGACTGTGGAGGTTATCCAGTCGCATGGTGGTTCCGGTGCACAGGCGCGATCCGTCGTGGAGGGCTGTAATGCGGATGTTGTAACACTCGCACTCGAACATGATATTACACTGATCCAGAATACCGGATTGATCGATGCGGGATGGAAAGAGGAATTCAGCGATGATTCCTCTCCATATACATCGACCATCGTATTCCTTGTAAGAAAGGGTAACCCGAAGCAGATTCAGGATTGGAATGATCTGATCCGTGAGGATGTGGAGGTTATTACGCCCGACCCGAAGAGCAGCGGTGGCGCGTGCTGGAATTTCTTGGCTGCTTTAAGCTATGCGAAGACGGTAAATAAGGAAGAATCTGGGCAACAGGATTTCATGCGGAAGTTATACAGCCGGGTTTCTGTGATGGATTCCGGTGCCAGAGGCGCTACAACGACCTTCGTAGAGAACAAAAAGGGCGATGTGCTTGTGGCATGGGAGAATGAGGCAATCACAATCCAGAATTCTTATGCCGGTGAATATGAGATCATCAATCCTTCCGTCAGTATACTGGCACAGCCGAGTGTGGCAATCGTCGATGACAATGCAGATGCCAACGGCACGCAGGAAGTAAGCAGGCAGTATCTTGAATATCTGTACAGTGATGAGGCACAACGGTTGATCGGAACCTATGGATATCGTCCGGCCGATGCAGAAATCCTGAAGGAATATGCAGATAAATTTGAACTGACTATCGATCTGTGGAGTATCGATGACTTTGGCGGATGGGACAACGCCTATGAAACGTATTTCGATGATGGTGCATTGTTCGATCAGATCTATAACCATTCGTAGAGGAAAGAGTACAAAAGCGATGAAGAAAGCAAAAAAGACGCGTGTGATTCCGGGATATCATCTGACATTTGGAATCGTAATTACATTATTATCCCTGATCGTACTGATCCCGCTTGCATCGGTGCTTGTCTATGCACTGAAGCTTTCGCCGGGGGAGTGGTTCCGGCTTATCATGAAGGAAAATGTGAGAAATGCATTTCTGACAAGTGTTGGATGTTCCTTCCTGGCAGCTGTGATCAATACCGTGTTTGGATTGATCCTTGCATGGACACTTGTCAAATATGAGTTTCCGGGGAAGAAGCTGTTAGATGGATTCATCGAGCTGCCGTTTGCGCTTCCGACTGCGGTTGCAGGTATCACGCTTTCAAAGCTTTTTACGGACAGTGGATTTTACGGGAAGATATTCGCGAAGCTTGGAATCCGGATCGCTTATACGAAGGCAGGACTTGTGATTGCTCTGATCTTTGTCGGAATCCCGTTTGTTGTGCGGGCGGTGCAGCCGGTATTAGAGAAGATGGACGGACAGTATGAGGAAGCAGCATTCATGCTTGGCGCAAGCCGCAGGAAAACATTTCTTGCTGTGATCCTTCCGGAGTTACGACCGGCACTGCTGACCGGATTCGGGCTGGCATTCGCCAGAGGCATCGGAGAGTACGGAAGTGTCATCTACATATCGGGAAACAGCGCGAAGGACAAGACGCAGGTCATCTCGTATGTGATCATGCAGAAGCTTGGAATGATCGATTATGAGAGCGCCACAGCGATTGCACTGCTGATGTTAATTATATCGTTTGTATTGTTGTTATTTATCAATATCGTTCAGGCGAGACAATCTGCCAGAACGAATCTGCTTTAATTAGTGTCCATGGGACGAAGTCCCATATTAGGATGACGCTGACAATCTGCCGCCGAACGGATGTGAGGGGCGATACATTAGGAAGGAGGAACCAGCATGAGTGAAAATGAGAAATTAGAGCGAAGCAGACGCCGGACAAAAATCATACTGATCACAATTACGGTACTGTTTATCGTGTTGATGCTGGTTGTGCCATTACTTTCTGTAATCGTCAATTCCCTGCGGGAGGGATTCACATTTTACATTGAGTCAATCTCGACAGAATATGTGCGTCACTCGCTACTTGTGACGCTGCTTGCAACCGGCATTGCGGTTGTAGTGAATACGATATTCGGAATCTGCGCCGCATGGCTGCTCACGAAGTTTTCCTTCCGGGGCAAACAGATTCTTGCAACTTTGATTGATATCCCATTTTCGATATCGCCGGTCATCGTAGGACTTGCCTACCTGATGACCTTCGGCAGACTTGGATGGTTCTACCCGGTGCTCCGGGCGTTTAATCAGCATTTTGGAACGGATGTGAGAATCGCATTTGCAATTCCGGGCGTAGTGCTCGCCACAGTATTTGTCACATTTCCGTTTGTCTCAAGAGAAATCATCCCGGTATTAAATGTACAGGGAAAGGATGAGGAAGAAGCCGCTGCACTGATGGGCGCAAAGGGATTCACGATATTTCGAAAGATCACATTCCCACATATGAAATGGGGACTGATCTACGGCATCATCCTCTGTACGGTGCGGGCACTGGGAGAGTTCGGTGCGGTGAATGCGCTCTCGAAGACGAGAGGCGAGACATTCACCCTGCCGCTTGAGATCGATGCCCTGTATATGTCAGGCACGAAGACCTCGATCACCGCGGCATTTGCGGTATCTTCGATTCTTGTGATCTTAGCGATCATCTTACTGATCGCAAGAAATATTATCGAGCATAGAGGAAAAGAGAAGGAGCCGAAAGGAACAAGGTAGAGACTATGTATGTGGAAATGAAAAATATCTATAAAAAATATGGTGATTTCCTTGCATCGGACAATGTGAGCTTCGGCGTCGAGAAAGGAAAGCTGGTCGCTCTGCTTGGACCATCCGGAAGCGGAAAGACAACACTTCTTCGGATGATCGCAGGACTGGAGAATCCAAATGAAGGTGATATATTTATTGACGGCAAACGCGTCAATGATATCCCGGCGTCAAAACGTGGAATCGGATTCGTATTTCAAAGCTATGCGCTGTTTCGTTATATGACGGTATATGAAAATGTAGCATTTGGATTGGAGCTTCAGAAGATGCCGAAGAAACAGATTAAGGAACGTGTGACCGAGCTGTTATCGCTGACCGGACTTGCCGGCATGGAGAAGCGGTATCCGAATCAGCTATCCGGTGGACAGCGGCAGCGGGTGGCATTCGCCAGAGCATTAGCTCCGAATCCACAGGTACTGTTGTTGGACGAACCATTTGCAGCGATTGACGCGAAGGTGCGGACCGAGCTTCGGACATGGTTAAAAGAGATGGTTACAAAGCTTGGTATCACAAGTATCTTCGTCACACATGATCAGGATGAGGCGGTCGAGGTTGCGGATGAGATTATCATCACGAACCACGGCGTGGTTGAGCAGATGGGAACACCGCTAGAGATCTACAAATCCCCGGATACCCCATTTGTGGCACAGTTTATCGGACGGTCATCTGTAGTGGAAGATTATGACCGGCTGAAAGGATTTGAACGAATCCCACATGCAGACAAGGCGGTGATCCGGCCGGAGTTCGTGAAGATCTCGAAGAGTGGAAAGCTCGATCAGTATATCAGTGCTGCGGAGCTTGGGACGGTCAAGGAAGTGATCTTCAAGGGAAACCGCATGGATGTGGTTGTGGATATCAACGGAATTGAGTTAACCGGTGAGCGGTCGCTCGAAAAAGATCTCGTATCCGTCGGGGAGACGGTACATGTGCTGATCTACCGGTTATATGTATTTGATGAAGAAAAGACGTATTTGTTAGAGAATAAAGAGATGCAGGAGCAGGATGTATTCTACATCTAGTGCAAAGGAAAACTGGAAGGGAGTCGCTTATGAATATCGAGAACACAGAGCTTCTTCATACGGACGTGCTGATCATCGGTGGCGGAACCGCCGGATGCTATGCGGCACTTACCGTAAGGGAGAATTCCGATTACAAGATCATCATAGCGGAAAAGGCGAACATCAAGCGGAGCGGATGCTTAGCTGCCGGTGTCAACGCAATCAATGCTTATATTGTGAAGGGCAGAAAGCCGGAAGATTATGTGGACTACGCGAAGAAGGACGCGGACAACATCGTACGGGAGGATCTGCTGCTCACAATGTCCGAGGGGTTGAACCGTGTGACGGCGAAGATGGAACAGCTTGGACTGGTCATCTTAAAAGATGAAGATGGAGAGTACGTCGCCAGAGGCAACCGGAACATCAAGATTAACGGTGAGAACATGAAACCGCTTCTCGCATCGGCAGTGGAAGCGCTTCCGGATGTCACGATCTTAAACCGGGTGAATATCACTGATTACTTAATCGAAGATAATGAGATCAAAGGTGCGATTGGATTTTCCATCGAAGAGCACAAAGCCTATGTGATCCGGGCGAAGAAAGTGCTTTGTGCAACCGGTGGTGCGGCTGGCCTGTACCGACCGAACAATCCGGGATTTTCGAGACATAAGATGTGGTACCCGCCATTTAATACCGGAGCGGGATTCGCGATGGGGATCCTCGGTGGTGCCGAGATGACAACGTTCGAGATGCGGTTTATTGCCCTTCGTTGTAAGGACACGATCGCACCGACCGGAACGATCGCACAGGGCGTTGGCGCGAAACAGGTAAATTCCCTTGGCGAGGTCTATGAGACAAAATACGGACTGACAACTTCCGAGCGTGTGTATGGCACGGTGATGGAGAATTTGCAGGGCAGAGGTCCTTGTTATCTTCGTACCGAAGGTATTTCAGAGGAACAGAACGAATCGCTGAAAAAGGCGTATCTGAACATGGCACCGAGTCAGACGCTGAAATGGCTAGAATCCGGCAGGAAGCCGAGTGAGCAGAATGTTGAGATCGAAGGAACCGAGCCGTATATCGTAGGCGGACATACCGCGAGTGGCTACTGGGTTGACACGAACCGCCAGACGACAATCAACGGATTATATGCAGCCGGGGATGTGGCAGGTGGCTGCCCGCAGAAATATGTGACAGGCGCGATGGTCGAGGGCGAGATCGCGGCGAAGCATATCGTGCAGATGCTCGACGAGCAGGAAAGTGCTTCGGATGAGAGATTTGAAGTTGAGACACTTGATGCAAAGCTTCAGACGGTTGTGGATGATAAGATCACCGAATACAGTCATTACCTGAACAATCCATCCGGGATGTTTACAACAGAGGCACTTGAGGAAGCGATGCAGAAGGTCATGGATAATTACGCAGGCGGAATCTCCACCCATTATCAGTTCAACGCGAAGCAGTTAGAACTGGCAAAACAGAAGATCAGGCAGCTACAGGAACTTCTGTCAGATGTGAAAGCGGACGATATGCATGAGCTGATGTTTGTCTATGAGCTGCGGGAGCGATTGGTTGTATGCTTATCCGTGATCGCACATCTCGAAGCGAGAAAAGAGACACGCTGGCACAGCTTCGCAGAGAATCTGGATTATCCGGAAAAGAGCGATGCGTGGTTAAAATATGTAAACTCCAGATACGAGGACGGCGAGATTAAAATCATCTTCCGTGACTTAGTAGGAAGGGAGGACGTCTATGAGCATCTTTATTGATAAAGAAAAATGTAAGAAATGTGGTAAATGTGCAGCCGTCTGTCCAGGCAGCCTGATCGGCAAAAATCCGGATGGAACCGCATGCATGCGCTACCCGAAAGACTGCTGGGGCTGTTCTTCGTGCATCAAGGAATGCAAGTTCGGGGCGATCGCCTTATACCTTGGCGCAGACATTGGCGGCATGGGAAGTAAGATGACCGTGAATGCAGAGGACGGCAAACTTTATTGGAACATCGAGAAACGGGATGGCACAACCGAACAGGTTGTGATCAACCAGAAGGAATCGAACAAGTATTAGATCGAAAGGAAGGTACAAGAGGATGGGACAGTTATCACATCTGGATGAATTGGAAGCAGAAGCGATTTACATTATCAGAGAAGTGGCAGCCGAGTGTGAGAAGCCGGTTATGCTTTATTCCATCGGAAAGGACAGCTCCGTCATGCTGCATCTGGCGATGAAAGCATTTTACCCGGAGAAGCCGCCATTTCCGTTCCTGCATGTCAACACGACATGGAAGTTCAAGGAGATGATCGAGTTCCGCGATTACATGGCGAAGAAGCTCGGAATCGAGATGATCGAATATATCAACGAGGAAGGCGTAAAGCAGGGTATCAATCCATTTGACCACGGCAGTGCTTACACTGACATCATGAAGACACAGGCATTAAAGCAGGCACTCGACAAATACGGATTTACCGCAGCTTTTGGTGGCGGCAGAAGAGACGAGGAGAAATCAAGAGCCAAAGAGCGTATCTTCTCCTTTAGAAATGAGCATCACGCATGGGATCCGAAGAACCAGAGACCGGAGATGTGGAAGCTTTACAATTCCAAGATCAAAAAGAAAGAGGAAGTCCGGGTATTCCCGCTTTCGAACTGGACAGAGAAAGACATCTGGCAGTATATCAAGCGTGAGAACATCGAGATTCCATCGCTGTATTTTGCAAAGGTAAGACCGGTCGTATACCGGGATGGAAATATCATCATGGTAGATGATGATCGTATGAAGCTTCTGCCGGGCGAGAAGATTGAGTACAAGAGCGTGCGTTTCCGTACCCTTGGATGTTACCCGCTGACTGGTGGATGCGAGTCAACCGCAGATACACTGGATGCAATTATAGAGGAAACACTTTCAGCAGTTTCTTCCGAGCGTACAACGCGTGTCATCGACAACGAGGCAGCCGGAAGCATGGAACGAAGAAAACGGGAGGGATATTTCTAAGATGAGCGGATTATTAAAATTTATCACTTGCGGTAGTGTGGATGATGGAAAATCTACATTGATCGGACATATCTTATATGATTCCAAGCTGCTTTACGCAGATCAGGAAAAGGCACTTGAATTAGACAGTAAGGTCGGAAGCCGCGGCGGTGCGATCGATTACTCCCTTCTGTTGGACGGACTGATGGCAGAGCGTGAGCAGGGTATCACGATCGACGTTGCCTACCGGTATTTCACAACAGACAAGCGAAGCTTTATCGTGGCAGATACACCGGGACATGAAGAGTACACAAGAAACATGGCAGTTGGAGCATCCTTTGCAGACCTTGCCGTAATCTTAGTGGATGCCAAGCAGGGCGTGCTTGTCCAGACAAGACGGCATGCAAGAATCTGTGCATTGATGGGTATCCGGTACTTTGTATTTGCAGTTAATAAGATGGACCTTGTCGGTTACGATGAGACACGTTTCCGTGAGATCGAGAAGCAGATCGAGGAGCTTACAAAAGAGCTTTCACTTCCAAATGTAACGATCATTCCGGTTTCCGCAACCGAGGGCGATAACGTTACAACAAAGTCAGAAAATATTCCTTGGTACACAGGCAAGGCATTGCTTCCGTATCTCGAGGATATTGATATTGCAGAGGATGACAGCGAGCAGGGATTTTATATGCCGGTACAGCGTGTGTGCCGTCCGGATCATACGTTCCGTGGATTCCAGGGTCAGATCGAGCATGGAAGCATTCATGTGGGCGATGAGATCACAACACTTCCAAGCAACGAGACAGCGAAGGTAAAGAGCATTTACATCGGTGACAAGGACAGCGAATTCGCAGTGAAGGGACAGCCGGTTACCATCCAGCTTGACCGAGAGGTGGATGTATCAAGAGGTTGCGTTCTGACTGTCGCATCTGGTGCGAAGGTTGCATCTTCCATCACAGCAACACTGCTTTGGATGGATGATGAGGAGCTGCAAAACGGCAAGAATTTCTTCTTTAAGCTCGGCACGAAGATGATCCTTGGTGCCGTGACGGATATCGAATATGCGATCGATGTCAACACCGGTGAGAAAAAGAAGGTTAGCAGCTTAAGCAAGAATGAGATTGCGGTCTGCAAGATCTCTCTGGCAGATAAGATCGTGGTCGACGAATTTAAGAATCATAAGACACTGGGTGAGTTCATCCTGATAGACCGTGTTACAAATATGACTTCTGCCTGCGGTGTCGTAGAGCAGGTACACACCGAAGAAACCGGACTGTACGAGGGCAGAGTTGACAGAAATACAAGAGCCGCATTAAAGAGCCAGAAGGCAATTACAGTGAAGTTCGTGGAAGGAAAGACGATTAACCGTGCGTATGTCGAGGAAGTGGAGAAGGCACTGAGCATCGAAGGACGTCATACATACCTGTACGCACCGGCCGATGGCGAGGCGATTGAGACCGTTGTGAAGCATCTGCACCGTGCCGGACTTGTCGTATTACTGCTTGTCAATGAGAAGCAGGACAAGACACTTACCGGAACCTATGATCTCGTATTTGCAGGTGATACAAATGAGGAAGAGGTCAGCAGGCAGATAAGAACCGCAACCGCATATGAGGGTACGATCGTTGCAGGAAGAGATTATATTTAGGGGGTGCCCATTATGAGGTTTAATACGAAACTTTTACATGGAAATAAAATGGGCGATGCCAATACCGGCGCGACACTCACACCTGTGTATCAGTCAAGTGCCTTTTACCAGTCATCTGCGGAACAGCACGAGAAGCTGTTTCACAATAAGGCAACCGGATTTTCGTATACGCGAATCAACAACCCGACGATCTTTGCCTTTGAGGAACGCATGACGACACTGGAAGGCGGACTTGCATCGGTTGCCTGCGCATCCGGTATGGCAGCCATCACGAACGCTCTTTTGAACATCGTGACATGCGGACAGGAGATCGTCGCATCGACGAGTCTGTATGGCGGTTCGATTGATGTGTTCCATGATTTCGAAGCATTTGGAATCAAGACGGTGTTCGTGGATATCAGCGATGTGAATGCGGTTGAGGCAGCTATCAATGAGAATACGCGTGTGATATTCGCAGAGACGATCGGCAATCCGAAGCTCGATGTCGTGGATATCGAGGCACTTGCCGAACTGGCACATCAGCACAATCTGCCGCTTGTGATGGATAACACCGTGGCAACGGCATATCTGGTAAAGCCGATTGAGAAGGGCGCAGACATCGTTGTCAATTCCACATCGAAGTACATCAATGGTAACAGCAACGCAATCAGCGGAGTGATCACAGAAAGTGGACGGTTCAAATGGAACAAAGAGAAATATCCGGGGGTTGCAGAATACGCGCGATTTGGTAAAATGGCTTATACAGCAAAGCTTCGGAATGGGTTGTTCCGCAATACGGGAGCCTGTATGGCACCGCAGACGGCATTTTACAACCTGATTGGAATGGAGACATTGGGACTTAGGATGGAGCGTGCCTGCAGTAATGCAAAGGCGCTTGCAGAGTTTTTGAATACATACCCGGATATCACGGTGAACTATCCGGGGTTAGCCTGTAGTCCTTGGCATGAGGTGGCAGATAAGGTGCTTGCAAATGGATATGGCGCGATCTTAACAATCCGGGTAGGTTCGAAGGAACGTGCATTTTCCATTATCAACAACCTGAGCATTCCAAAGATCGTATCGAACATCGGAGACACGAAGACGTTGATCATTCATCCGGAGTCAACGCTGAATGCACATAGCACAGAAAAAGAAAAAGAAGATGCAGGCGTCTTCAACGATCTGATCCGAATCAGTGTGGGCATAGAGGATATCGAGGATCTGATCGAAGATTTCAAAGCGGCACTCGCTTAGACGTCGTGGTATGCATTACCAACAGGAGGATGAAAAGAGATGGCAGTTGATTATGCAGCATTAAAAAAAGGTGGATTTATGAGACAGAAGCAGAAGAACAACTTCTCGCTTCGTTTACAGGTAGTCGGAGGAAATCTGACAGCGGAAAATCTGAAGAAGATTGCCGAAGTAGCAGAAAAATATGGAGATGGACATGTCCATCTGACATCGAGACAGAGTGTGGAGATTCCATTTGTCAAGCTTGATGATGTGGAGGAAGTAAAGGCAGAACTTGCCAAGGGCGGCTGTAAGCCGGGCGTGTGTGGACCGCGTGTGCGTACCGTAACTGCATGTCAGGGAAATCAGATCTGTCCGAGCGGAAATATCGACAGCTACGACATTGCGAAGAAATTAGACGCACGGTATTATGCGAGAGAATTGCCGCATAAGTTTAAGTTTGGTGTGACTGGATGTCAGAACAACTGCTTAAAGGCAGAGGAAAATGATGTCGGAATCAAGGGCGCATGTGTTGTTTCTTACGATGAGCCAAGCTGTATCATGTGTGGTGTCTGTGTGAAGGCGTGCCGCGAGAATGCGATCACAATCGAGGATGGCAAGCTGACACTTGATACAAGCAAATGTAACTACTGTGGCAGATGTGCCAAGGCGTGTCCGACAGATGCATGGAAGGGCGAGAGCGGATATCTCGTATCCTTTGGTGGTTTGTTCGGAAATCAGATCTGCAAGGGAGAATCCTTCCTTCCGGTTATTACATCGGAGGAACAGTTATTCCGTGTGACAGATGCAGCCATTCAGTTTTTTGATGATTACGCAAATCCAAGTGAGCGTTTCCGTTTTACACTGGAGCGTGTTGGAATCGATAAATTTAAGGAAGTTATAAAGGAGGCTTATAATGGGTGATTTTGAGATTGATGAGAGAGTTGATATCACAGATGTTGTCTGCCCGATGACATTTGTAAAGGCAAAGGTAGCGATGGAAGAACTGGAGATTGGTCAGGTGCTTGCAGTTACCATGAACGATGGTGAGCCGGTGCAGAATGTACCACGAAGCTTCAAGGAAGAAGGACAGCAGATTTTAAAGCTGATCGACAACGAGAACGGCACATACGATCTGATCGTGAAGAAGGTCGAAGAGTAGGAGGCAGCGATGGCAAAACGAGTAGGAACCGCAGAGTTTGAAGCGGAAGTGCTGAAAGAGAAGCTTCCGGTGATTGTAGAGTTTTATTCTGACAGCTGCATCCCATGTAAGCAGTTATCACCGATCCTTGGCGGAATCGAGGATGATTACGAGGATCAGGTCAAGGTTGTCAAGGTCAATGTGAATTTCGATGCAGACCTTGCCGGGGAATATCAGGTGATGGCATCCCCAACGATACTCTTCTTCAAGGATGGCAGGGAAGTTGACCGTATCCGCGGACTGGTAAAGCGACCGGAGCTGGAAGATAAAGTGAAAACGATATTGGAGTAAGACACACAAAGTTAATTACAAACAATAATGAAGTTTAATTCGGTAAATAGAGTTGTATATAATTACTAATTCTAAAGCAGACCATTGGAACACGCTGGTACTTAATGAATGGCAAACTCGTTTGTCATGAATTTAGTACCACTGCGTGTGGAAGTGAGCGAGAGCGGGTCTGCGTAGAATAGTAATTATATACAACTCATAGATAGGCTAAAAACTTCATAATTGTTTGGAACAAAGGAGGATAAATAAATGACAGTTGTAGTGGCAGGCGTTAAGAAGGAAGTAGAAGCAGGAACAACCATCGCAAAGCTCATCGTAGACGAGAAGGTGGAAAATCCGGATTATGTAACAGTTACCGTCAACGATGACTTTGTTGACAGCGACGCATTTGACAAGACAGAACTGAAGGACGGAGATACGGTAGAGTTCCTGTACTTCATGGGAGGAGGCGCATTTTAATGGCATTTACGAATGAACAGATGGAACGTTACAGTCGTCATATCATTCTGCAGGAAGTCGGTGTAAAAGGACAGAAGAAGCTGATGAACGGCAAGGTTTTAATCATCGGTGCCGGAGGTCTCGGCGCACCTGCAGCAATGTATCTGGCAGCAGCCGGCGTTGGTACGATCGGTATTGTCGATGCCGATGAGGTTGACCTTTCAAATCTGCAGAGACAGATCATTCATGGAACTGCAGATGTAGGCAAAGCGAAGGTAAAATCCGCAAAAGAGACAATGAATGCGATGAACCCGGACGTCACAGTCAATACATACCGTGAATTTGTAACCTCAGAAAATATCATGGATCTGATCAAGGATTACGATTTCATCGTTGATGGAACCGATAACTTCCCGGCGAAGTTCCTGATCAATGATGCCTGTGTTATGGCGAAGAAGCCATTTTCCCATGCAGGTATCATCCGTTTCAAGGGCCAGCTTATGACGTATGTGCCGGGAGAAGGCCCTTGCTATCGTTGTGTATTCAAGAATCCACCACCAAAGGATGCAGTTCCAACCTGTAAGCAGGCTGGCGTCATTGGTGCGATGGGAGGTGTCATCGGAAGCTTACAGGCGATGGAAGCAATCAAGTACCTGATCGGCGTCGGCGATCTGCTCACAGGCAAGCTTCTGACTTTTGATGCATTGAAGATGGAATTCCATACGATCAAGCTTCCGGATAACCATAAGACATGTGCAATCTGTGGCGACCATCCGACGATTCACAAGCTGATTGATTATGAACAGGTCGAGTGTGACGGAAAGTAGGTAGAGCCATGTTAGTGATGACAAAAGCAGATTATGAGAAGATTCTGGAGCATTGCAAGAAGGGGCTGCCGAATGAATCCTGTGGATTGATCGGCGGTGTCGTTGAAGATGGAAAGAGATACATCAAGAAGGTATATCTGCTCACGAATATCGATGCGAGCAACGAGCATTTCTCGATGGACCCAAAGGAGCAGCTTACCGCAGTCAAGGATATGCGCGCAAATGGATACCAGCTTCTTGGCAACTTCCATTCTCATCCGGAATCCCCATCACGCCCGTCCGAGGAGGACAAGCGTCTGGCATATGATTCCAAGGTGAATTATCTGATCCTTTCTTTGATGGATTTAGAGAACCCGGTATTGAACGCATTCAATATTGACGAGGAAAAAAATGTGACCAGGGAAGAACTTGTAATCGAATAAGATTATTTGAGCGGCAGGAAGGGGATTCCTGCCGTTTCTGCGTGGTGAGCTGACAGGATGTGGGCGTAGCGAGCGGGAAACTGGCTGAAAAACCCACGAGTTGGGTTCGGGAGACAGAAAAGCCGGCAGAAAACCCAGAACCGGAAACTAAATCGTAGAAGTGGAGCAGGATGTGGGCGTAGCGAGCGGGAAACGGGCTGAAAAAACCACGACGTGGGTTTCGGAGATAGAAAACCAAGCAGAAGACCCAGAACCGGAAGCAAGAGCAATTTCTAAGGTTGAATGAAAGAAGAATGTCAATTATAATATGTAGTATGTATATGAATAAAAACAGTTAACAGGAAGAAGCACATATGATATGCATCAGTATCACACATAAGAATTTAACAGCGGCGAAGCGGGAGTGCTTTGCCTGCAATGATGAGGAACAGATAAAACTGGCAGGTGCCGTGGCAAAGGCATATCCGGAAGCCGGGTTGGTTTTACTTATGACATGTAATCGAAGCGAGATCTATATGAGTGGCACAGACACGGATTTTGTGTGGCTGGAACAGCAGTTTGCGGATACAAAGAAATTCCCGGTCGAGGCGTTGAAAGGTGCGGCTATGCGGTATGAAGGTCGAAGCTGCCTGACACATCTGTGCCGCGTAGTCTGTGGACTGGATTCTGCTGTGCTTGGAGAGGTTGAAATTATAAGACAGGTCAAGCAGGCGTATCTTGCGGCGAAAGAGCGCGGGCAGACCGATGCGGAAATGAATATGGTATTTCAAGGGGCACTGCGGCTTGCCAAGGAAGTGGCTGAGACTTCACAGATGACGCATCTTCCGGTATCCGTCGGAACACTTGCATGTACGGCGGCGTTGGAGTCTGGTGCGGGAAAACATATCCTCATCATCGGAGCTGCCGGGCAGATGGGAAGCATCGTGATGCGGGATCTGCTCGATGCGGATACGCAGGTACAGATCGTCGGGACGAGCCGGAAGCATAAGCAGGCATTGCAGAAAATCTTCTCGCATGAGCGGGTGCAATGGGTGCATTACGACCAACGGTATGAATATCTAAACTGGGCGGATGTGATTATTAGTGTGACGGACAGTCCGCATTATACATTTCTTGCAGATAAGGTAGCGGAAGTACGGAAGGAAACGAAACCACAGTTGTTCTTAGACCTTGCGATTCCACGGGATATTGATGCAGAGATCGGAAGACTTTCCAGCTGCGTCGTGAAAGATCTCGACTATATCAAGTCGCTTGCGACGGAAAATAACCGAAAGAAACTTTCCGAGGCAAAGAAGATTGAATTACTGATTGAAGAACATGTGGACGAGATGCAGAAGCTGCTTGCATTTCGTGCATTTGTCGGGACGAGGAAGGACATCACGGAGAAGCTTGGCGAGAAATCCGCGATGTGGCTTTTGTACCAGTTGAAAGACGTTCTGGATGCACAGGACTTAAATCACGTATTAAAGGGGATAGAAGATGGCGTATTTTCCATTCATGATACAACTCGATGATAAACAATGTCTGATCGTAGGCGGCGGTGCAGTTGCAGCGCGGAAGGCGGCACAGATGTGTGAGTTTGGCGCATGTGTAACGGTGGTAGCACCGGAGATCTGCGCGGAACTGCTGGCTATCGCAGATACGGAACGAATAGATGAAACAGCAGGCATAGTAGAAAATATTGATGGTAATTGCCAGAAAAAGCCGGAACGAATCCGGGTGTGGAAGCGGGAAGTCACAGAGGCAGACATTTCCGGCATGGACGTTGTAATCATGGCGACAGATGATGCGGAGCTTAATTCGCAGTATGCGGAGCTTTGCAGAAGTAAGCATATATTGGTAAATGTGGTCGATGTGAAGAAGGATTGTGATTTTTATTTCCCGGCAATCATCAAGCAGGGGGAGGTCGTTGTTTCGGTGTCGACCGGAGGCAACAGTCCGATGCTTGCATCTAAGATCAAGAAGGATATCCGGCAGACACTTCGGACAGACTATGGTCAGATCGCGGATGAGCTTGGAGCTATCCGGGAGAAAATTCTGGCAGAGGAGCCGGATGAACGGGCAAGAAAACGAAGATTTGCAGCAATTGTGGAGGCAAAAATGCAGGAACAGAGAATCCGGATCGGGACGCGGGGAAGCAGACTTGCGCAGATTCAGACAGATATGGTGATCGAACAATTAAAGAAGAATTACCCGGATGTGCAGTTTGAGAAAGTGATCGTGACAACGAAGGGGGACAAGCAGAAAGATGCGGCAATCAGCTCCTTTGGTGGCAAGGCGGTGTTCGTAGAGGAAATCGAGGAAGCCTTGCTGGACGGTACGATCGATCTGGCGGTACACAGTGCGAAGGATATGCCGAATCCATGCAAGAAGGGACTTGGCATCGCGGGCGTTCTGCCGCGTGCCTGCGTGCAGGATGTGCTGATCTATCGTGTGGATACGGATATCCGGTCGAAGGATGCATTTACCGTGGGAACCGGAAGTCTGCGCAGACGTTGCCAGATTAAAGAGATATATCCACAGGCAGAGTGTATGGAGCTGCGCGGGAATGTCACGACGCGGATACAGAAATTGCGGGATGGTATGTACGATGCAATCATCCTTGCGGCGGCGGGAATCGAACGGTTAGGTATCGAGAAGGAACCGGATCTTGTCTATGAATATCTCGATGTGGATGTGATGCTTCCGGCAGCCGGACAGGGGATTATTGCGATGGAAGCGTGTGAGGGGACTCTTCCGTATCATATGGCAGAGACAATCAGCGATGTGGAGACAGAGGGCTGCCTGCGTGCCGAGCGTGCGGTTGTCCGTGAGATGGAAGCGGGCTGCCATGAGCCAATCGGTGTATATGCGACATGGAAAAATGAAAAGAAGCTTTGTGTGCGCGTGATGAACGCCAGAAGTGGAAGTGTCAAGCGAGAGACGTTTGAACGTGAAATGGAAGACGCGAATTAACTTGGATAATGGGGCACAGCTTATAACGGTGTCAGCAAAGAAAGGCGGAGGGATATGAAAATTAAATTCGATCGAATAATTGCAAAAACTGCAAAATGCTGTGCGCTTATATGTACGGTTCTTTTTGTAATTGGTGTAGTCTTTTCGTTTCTTGAAATTGATGGTACAGAGTTTTTCTATATCATGACAATCTATGCAAGCGTGCTTGTGGGGGTTCCATGTTATGTAGTCCTTCTCTCTGCGAAATTTTATTTTATCCGTCTGCGGGCCTACGGCTACGAAATCCCGGATAATAAAAAAATATATGGGAATAATCTGAACAATCTTCCGAAGACGCGCGAGGCAGGAAGATCGCTTTTTGCAAAGCACAGCCGGATTGGGATGTGGATGTATTTCGCATTCTTTGTCCTGTTTCTGGTGGTGGATGTGATGTATCTGATCAAATGGCATTTTATGAAAGATATCTGTACATTTCTGTTCACTGTGTGTCTGGTTCTGGATATCGTCTGGCTTATTCTTGCGGTAATTATGTGGCGGCAGAGAAATACAGAGAAGTACCGGGATGATGTGGAATGTGACAAAACGCGCAAAGAGCGTCTGAATCTTGAGAATATAATTGTATTTGCAATCTTCTGGGCAATCGTCTGTGCGCTCGTGAGTAATCTGGCGGTGACGACAACAAAATATATGGATAAGGCGCAGAGGGAGAATGCACAAGTGGCTGCGTCTGAATTAAAAATGGCGGATAATACGGTGGAATTAGGAAATTATGAATCATAAAGAAAAACTATATCGAGAAATTAAAAAGTTCACAAAATGGGCGGATCCATGCATTGCTGTTTGTAATAGCCAGAGATAATGAGTGTGAGGAGCTTGTAGAAGAGAAACTGGTGTTGCGCAGGGACTGGTTTGAATTGCTTGCAAAAAAGAGCATTGGATCAAAATATGTGAATGCAGAGTGGCAGTTTGCGAAGCATCTTGGAGATTGCGAGGGTTGTGATCTGGAACTTATATTTTCATTTATTAAATCGGAGTATGAATATACTTCCAGAATGGCACTTTGGACGATGGTGGAATTAAAGCCGGAATGTGCGGAACGCTATGCGTTTGAATTTTGGGATTGTGGGAAATATCCGGCGGGTTCTTCGGAAGATGAATATCAAAAAATCATGGCGTTGCATGTATTGGCGAAGCTCAACTCACCGAGATTAGAAGCGTATCTGGAGCGGGCGAAGCAATCGGATTATAAGTGGTTGCGGAAAAATGCAGAGGAGCTATCGGCAAAATAAAATTGAAAATCAAGGCCAATATCATTGAGATAAATTGCCGATAATGCTATAATTATTCCGATAAACGTTTGTTTTATGGAGGTATGTATGAGATATATTGGCGTAAAAGAAGCTGCTACAAAATGGAATATATCAGAGAGAAGTGTGAGAAATTATTGCACAAATGGAAGAATACCGGGAGCTGTTTTAGACGGGAAAACGTGGGATATACCGGAAGATGCAGTAAAGCCACAGAGGAAGAAACGGACAGAGAAGATAGAAACAGATTTACTGTCACGTTTGAGAATGGAAAAAGAATCGGGTATTTCGGGTGGAATATATCATAAGATACAGATTGAATTAACATATAATTCAAATCATATAGAGGGAAGCAGACTTACGCACGATCAAACAAGATATATCTTTGAAACGAACACAATTGGGATACAGGATGGTACCGTAAATGTTGATGATATCGTAGAGACGGCAAATCATTTTACATGTATAGATCTGATTATCGAACAGGCGCATTATAAGTTAAGTGAAGCCTTTATTAAGCAGCTTCATGCTATTTTGAAATCGGGCACATCGGATAGTCGCAAATCATGGTTTGCGGTTGGTGATTATAAAAGATTTGCAAATGAAGTTGGTGGGAGTGTGACGACGAAACCGGAGCAGGTTGCAAAAGAAATGAGACAATTATTAAAACAGTATAATGCCGATTCTGCAAAAACATTGGAAGATATTATAGAATTTCATTATATGTTTGAAAAAATTCATCCGTTTCAGGATGGAAATGGACGTGTTGGCAGATTGATCATGTTCAAAGAATGTCTTCGTAATGGAATTACACCTTTTATCATTGAGGATGATATCAAGGAATTTTATTATCGGGGATTGAAAGAGTGGAAGAATGAGCGGGGGTATTTGATAGATACATGTTTGACCGCACAAGACAGATTTAAGGCGTATATGGATTATTTTCAGCTAGAGTATCAGGATTAGGATGTCATGTTTCCGGAGTGCCGGGAGTTCCTTTCGTATTCTTCTTGCTGGCAGGTTTTTTCTCACCGAATAAATGGTTGATGCTTATTGCACTGCTTGATTTTAGTCTTACATACTTGCCGGTCTTTTTGTTGAAAGAACATCTGAAAAAAAGAAAAAGCGAGAGAAAAAGCAAGGATATTAAAAGGTGAGGCACAAAAATTCCCAGGTATGTATATTTTCGATTCGATCATGCGGCGCACATTTGAACGAAGCGTGAAGCTGGTATCCTATTATGGGCCGGTACAGATGTGTGTGTTCGGACTGGAATATGAACAAAATCCGGACGCGGTAGGATTTTACGAGCATCTGGGATTTGCGACGTATAAAAGAACGGATCTGGATGAGGAAGGAAATCCGTACCCGCTTTTATATATGAGATCGGAAGAGAGGGAGCGTGGAGAATGAAGAAATTAACGAAGGAAGAGAAACATAAGCAGTGTGTAAAAGAAATCAGAGCCACACTGATCGTTGTCGGAATCTGCTTTTTGTGGCATGTGCTGACGGCGTTCTTGTTGAACTCGGTGGATTGGACGTTGTTCCATATGCCGGCGTGGTTTGTGGTTTCTGTGTTAGGGACAGTTGTGATTGCAATCATAGGGGTATTCTGGTTGCTCAGATTCGTGTTTGTAGATTTTTCGTATGAGGAGGATGCAGAAGATGAGCAGTAATCAGATTATCATTTTATCCGTGTTTCTAGGATATCTTTTATTCAATGTTGTAGTGAGTTTTGCGTACAGTAAAAAGGCAGAGAAAAGTTTGCATACATCTGAAGAGAACAAGTATTTTATCGGCGGAAGAAATATGAACGGTATTGTGCTTGCGATGACGATTATGGCGACATATACATCTGCCAGTTCCTTTATTTCTGGTCCGGGAGCGGCTGGACTTACCTATGGATATGCACAGGCGTGGATCGCCGCAATTCAGGTGCCGGTTACATTTCTGGTGCTTGGCGTGCTTGGAAATAAACTGGCACTTGTATCCCGTAGAGCTGGTGCGGTTACGGTTGTCGGTTATTTCAAGGCACGATACAAAAGCGATGTGCTTGTGATATTTACAAGCCTTGGACTGATTGCATTTTTCATTGCACAGATGATCAGTCAGTTCACAGGTGGCGCGACGCTGATCGCATCCATAACAGGACTCGATCATGTGACATCGTTGTTGATCTTTGGAACGGTCGTGATTCTGTATACGGCGATCGGCGGATTCAGTGCGGTTGTGATTACGGATACGATACAGGGAATCGTTATGTGTATTGGAACATTCCTGTTTATATTTTTCGTCTTAAAAGAGGGCGGCGGGCTTGCATCAATCGATGCGGGACTGGCTGCAAATCTGCCGGACGTGTACGACGATATCTTCTCGAAATATACGCCGGGAGGTTTGCTTAGTTATTGGATTCTGGTTGGATTCGGAACATTGGGACTTCCGCAGACAGCCGTGCGTGCGATGGGATTTAAGGATACCAAGAGTATGCACAAAGCGATGTGGATTGGTGTGCTGACATGCAGCTTTGTAATCATTGGCATGCATCTGGCTGGAACATGGGCAGGCGCGCTGGTCGATACAGACAACCTTCCGACGTCCGATTATTTTATCCCATATATCGTGCAGAAGATCATGCCGCCGGGAGTTGCAGCAATCTTCCTTGCTGCACCGATGGCAGCTGTTATGTCGACCGCAGATTCCCTTCTGATTCTTGCGACCGCGGCAATCGTCAAGGATTTATGGAAGAACTATGTGGTGAAGGATGATCCGGTGAAAAATGAATCTTATCAGAAGCATGTAAAGCTTGTGAGCACTATTCTTACGATGGTGCTTGGCGCAGTTGTGATGGTTCTGACAATCGATCCGCCGGATATCATCTTCTTGTTAAATATGTTTGCGTTTGGTGGTTTGGAATGTACCTTCTTCTGGCCGCTTGTCGGTGGTTTGTTCTGGAAAAAGGGAACAAAACAGGCGGCAGTATGCAGCAGTATCGGCGCGGTTGCGACTTACATTTTCGCCACATACAACATCCATGTCGGAGGAATCAACGCCGTTGTATGGGGACTTCTTGTCGGTGCAGTCCTGTATTTTGTGATTGGGGCGATTACCGGGCGAAAAGGACTGGATGCGGATATTCTGGATAAGTGTTTTTAGAAAGTTATGATTTTGGGAAAAGGAGAAGTATTGTATGGAACAGGATCCATTCAAGGAATATATAAAGGAAACAGAGCCTGAAAAAAGAGACAAGGGATATGCGTGGCATACCGCAATAGGACTGCAAGCTGTAGATGGGCTTCGACCATCCAAATACCTGATTGATACAGCAATCAAGAATATTGAGGGTGATATCTCGATTGATGAAGCAGGAGAATTATTAAATAGCTATTATGAGGAAAATCCGAAGTCAGATGCGACAGACAGAGCAGAGGAAGCAGATAAGGTATCATTGCGAATAGTCAAAATTGTATCTGAAAAGGCATTTAGTTTTACACCAAATGAATACATTTCAATTCATAGAAAACTGTTTACGGGTATTTACAGCCATGCAGGAAGGATTCGGGATTATAATATCACGAAGAAAGAATGGGTACTAAATGGCGCAACGGTGATGTATGGAAGTGCATCAGAATTGCGTGCGACTTTGGAGTATGATTTTTCTGAAGAGAAAAAATTCAGTTATAAAAACCTGAATATGGATCAGATCATTCATCATTTGGCAGTATTTGTATCCAGACTGTGGCAGATTCATATATTTGCAGAAGGAAAAGCGGACATTGGGGAAGAAAAAGCGGACATTGCAATAAAGATAGCGAATATTGATGAAGCGATAAATAGCAAAACGCGCAGTAATATTTTAGCATTATATCAGTATTGTGGTAAAGAAACATTTTTTGGACGTACAGTTGTAGAATCGGTTACAGGATTAAAGTCAACACGGGCTTCAGAAGTGCTACAACTCCTGCTAAGAAATAATATAATCGAGAAAGTTCAAGGGCATGGAAAAGGAAAATATCGTTTTCTGTAATGCATGAGAAGTGAATGCTATGTTGTATGAAGGAGGATACAAAGTGAGAAAAGTACCAGAAAACAATAGTTACAAAAAGGAAATTGAAGAAATTGTAAAGCTATGTGAGAAAGCGAAACCTGAATATGGTGAAAGAAATAATCCGAATGCTTAAAGAAGAAAGCAAAATTTCAAAAGCAGCGGAGGACTTGTTTATGAAATTTATGAAAAATGCTGAGGAAAGAGAAAAGCATTCGGAGGAATGACAATGACATTTGAAAAAGCAACTGCTCAAGATACAGGTATGTTGACAGAACTTAGAATCGCATATTTGCAAGAGGATTTAGGAGAAATTGAGGCTGCGGATTTAAAATTGATAGAGTCATTATTGCCAGGTTATTATGAAAAACACCTTAATAAGGATCTGATGGTCTATGTTGCACGCAATGAGAAGGATATCGTTTCCTGTGCATTCTTGTTGATCGTGGAAAAACCTATGAGCCCATCATTTATTACTGGGAAGACGGGGACTGTTTTGAATGTTTATACGAAGCCAGAGTATAGGAAAAAAGGATATGCTAAGAAATTAATGAATATGATGTTGGAGGACGCAAAAGCAGAAAATGTGAGCATTATTGAATTAAAGGCAACAGAGGATGGATATTCCTTATACAGATCTGTTGGTTTTGATGATGTTGCAGCCAAGTATCATAATATGAGAATTTCGTTGTAGGATTTGGCAGGGATCTGGTAAGGACGTAGAGTTGTTCCACGTAAGGAGGAAGCGGATGTATCTTTTTTATTTGACATTGAAAACCGGAAACTGCATAATTGCACTTGGTATATTCGCATATTCCGTTGTATTGGCTGTCATATGCCCTGCTCTTAGACGAAGAGAAAAGTATCTTGTACCCCGCATTCTTTGTATTTTGCCTGCTATAGCTGCATTCGTACACTGGGGTATTTATGGGAATCTTTTCATTCGTCATTTTAAGCTTTTTTATCTGGAGGCACTTATTCCCGTACTATTTATTTTTAACATTAAATCAGTCTTCATCCGCGTGATCAGATCGGTTATGGTTTGTCTGTCATCAGCAGTATTATGCTTTGTTTTTATACTTAATTCCATCTCTGCGCCAATGGTACACAATTATACCCGATACAGTTATACAGAGAGCTTTAAGAAAATGCTGAAAACAATGGAACAGGAATACTGTCTTAACTCATGGAAAGAGATCGACTATGATGAGTTGCTTGAGACATACCTGCCAAGGGTTGAGGAGGCTGAAAGAAACAGGGATGAAGCAGCTTATTCGGCAATCGTTACTGAGGTTACATATTATTTCTATGATTCGCATGTTGGACCATATCTTACAGATGACACAAGATTCGCTACGTGTGAGTACCTTTCCGGAAACGATTATGGTCTGTCCATGATCCGCATTGACGATGGCAGTGTAATTGCTGTTTTGGTTGAGCCCGGATGTGAGGCAGCCACAAAAGGTATTCACGATGGAACGACGATTATTTCATGGGACAACCGGGACATCAATGAAGCCGTTGAGGATGTAGAATGTATCTATCCCGGATTATCATTTCCGGTAGAGGAAAATGAAGATATCTTCCGACCTATTTTCCTTGCCGGAAAGGGAGGAGAGAGTGTTTCCATTACATTCCTTGATGATAACGGAGACGAACGGAGTATTTCGGTTCAGAAAACAGGCAATTATGAGGATAGATTATCAGTAGCTATAAAATGCTTATTGCATGACGATGACGATTACCAAAACTTTTATTCCTGTATGCTCGATGACAGATGCGGGTATCTTCAAATAACAAGTGAAAGCTATGATGCGTTGGGGGATAATATTTCTGCAATGAAAAAGGGCTATTATCCTGAACTTACAGAATACTATGCAGATTTAATTGAGAATCTGGAGAATAAGGGCATGAAATATCTTATAATAGATATTCGCAATAACGGAGGCGGTTACGATTCCGTAGCAGGTGCGCTTGCTTCACTTTTCACTGATAAAAAGTCTCATATGGTTTCATTTGGATATGAGGATGCACAGGGATATCATGTTGTGGAGAGCCAATATATATTTCCGGATGGAAGATATGCGGATATTCCGGTTGTCGTGCTGGTCAATTCCAATTGTATGAGCGCAGGCGACGGAATGGCGAAATTCCTCGGAGACTGTCCGAATGTGACCTTGATGGGAATTACTGCGAGCAGTGGTGTCAATCAGAATAATGGAGGGTATATTTATCTTACAGATCATATCTGTGTGAACTATCCGGTGTTTTTGAGCCTTTCCGAGGATGGGGAGCCTTTCATTGACACGGATCATACCCGGGAAAACAAAATCCCTCTTGATGTTGCAATTCCGATAACCGGTGAAAATGCAAAGACCATTTTCTCTATTGATAATTATGATAGAGAAGCCATGGAAAAAGGTAAAATCGTGTTTGAAAGAGATGTTGAGTTAGAATACGCAGTCAGGTATCTGCTGAACCGATAATAGAGTTTTGCCCACGTATCGAGACAAAAATTGCAGAGCTTTAATTAGCGTACCGCAATAGAAAGTTTGGACAGATGGGCAGGGAGTATGAGGACGAAAAAATGAGTAGTCTTATTTTTCAAAGTTCATATATTGTTATTATACCATCATATTATAAGACGGACATTCATAAACGTCCATTTCTGCATTTGTTTGCAGGGAAAAAGAGCTGCAGAATTACAGTGGGTAAAGAAAATATATGGGGAAATATTATTCTGCTTGATTCAAGAGTCAGGCATGCAGTTGAAGCAGGAAACAATTGCGCTTTTTTTCTGCTGATTGATCCCACAAGCATTATTGCGGAACAGATTCGTGAGCAATATATAAAAGGTGGTTCCTACTGCAATGTTTCGGATGAAATTGCAGAGATATCAGAAGATATTCAAAATTTGCCGGAGAATGAAATTATACGCATCGTTGAAAATATGTTTCTTGCCATGGGTATTTCAACAGGAAAAAACAACGTAAGAGATGAAAGGATTGAACTGATAATCAGCAAAGTTATTTCTGGGGAATGGTTAAGTTACAGTGTTAAGCAGATTGCGGAGAAAGTTTTCCTTTCTGAAAGCAGGTTGACGCATTTATTCAAGGAAGAAGCGGGAATTTCGCTAAAAAGTTATATTCTGATGCGCAGAATGGAATATGCATACAGATTGATAAGCACGGGTAGTAAAATTACCTGGGCAGCGCAGGAAAGCGGTTTCTCAAGTTCGGCACATCTTGCATACACTTGTAAGAAATTAACGGGTGTTTCTATTACGGATGTATTAAAATAAACAGAAAAACAGCAGATTTTTGAAAGCAAAAAATTTTCCCTTCGGTTATAGTGGCTAATATAATTATAAGGAGGAGAAAATTGCTATGAAGTTTATGTATTTTTTTGATGATAAAATAAAGCGCCATATTATGAAGGGGAAAAAATACTGCAATCCGGCAGAAACAGGAAATTATGAATGTGGAATAAGTTGTATCAGGCAAGGGGATGTAAATCTTTGGTTTTATACCAAAAATGGCGTGACAATAGCTGTTGATTCAGGACATTTGAATTATCGTGGTGTTGAAAATTCTTTTCAACAAATAGGTATTAATCCAGAAGAAATTAAACATGTTTTTATTACTCATGCCGATGTGGATCATTGTGGTGGAATTGACACAAGCGGAACAAATATATACCCAAATGCACAAGTGTACCTGGGGAGAGCGGAAAGCGCATACTTGAATGGAAGCATCCATCGTATGACAAAATTAGGGGTGAAGATTAAAAATTGTGTCAGAATTAAAGAAGGATATTACGCCATAGATAACAATGAAAAGTTTGATATCGGAGGCATTAAGGTACAATCTATTCCTACACCCGGACATACTCTGGGGCATACCTGTTATATTGTTGATGATAAGATTTTGTTTACCGGAGATTGTCTTGCAATAAATGAAAAAGGTGGATATAGTTTTTTTGATTTTTTCACCCAATATCCGGATATGAACAAAAAGTCTCTGGTGAAATTGAAGGCATTGATTGATAATATCCAACACATTCAATTGGAATATGTCTGTACAGGGCATAGTGGTATCAGAAAATATTCTGACGTTATATTTGCACACATTGATGAATCAGCGCAATTTAGTAAAAGAAAGCCATTTGATGATAAAGCACCTTATGATGCTTTCATCCGGTAATTATGAAAAGATTGGAGACCATTATGAAAAACAAAAAGTTGATAGGTATTATTCTGGCTGTATTGTTTTTATTATTGCTTTACTACACATCACCTCTGATAAATAACAACTTTGATGGTGCTTTGGGATATATGATGAAAAGCGTTCAAAGAATACTATTTTTCGCTGTCGAGCTTATTATATTTGTAAAATTGTTTAAGAAAGACAGTATGAGAAGTATTGTCAATATGAACTGCTTTAAGGATGCTGTTCCTGCTTGCTCTGCTATGTTTATTTATGTGGTGTTTGAGGTCATTACATATGTGGTGATAGGGGCAAAGAGTTGGTTAAATACAACCATGCCTATAGTTGTGTCCTGCCTTATTTTTATGCAACTTGCGACAGGATTATGGGAAGAACTTACATTTAGAGCATTTGTTTGCGAAGGGTATTATCAAGGAGCAAATGCCACGTTTAAGAGAAGGCTTTTATATGCGGGCATAAGCATGGTGATATTTGGTATAGCACATGCTGTTGAATGTGATTCTTTGGAACATTTATCCATTTCTTTACAGACATATTTTTAAACATACATATATTTATATCTGATTGGAATGATTCGCCACTTTTTATAATTCTTGATAATTATGTGCAGTGGGTGATGTTGGCTATTATTCTGATAGTGGCGATTGTATTTCTTTATAAGAAACCGGTTAGAAAGTAAAATACTTTAAAAACCAATCGACAACATTCAATTTGGGGAGGTACAAGAATGATAAATTTAGTGGCACTTCCGTGCCTCTGTGTAGATGTTTTTGATGGAACAGATGAATTGCGTGCAGGTGGTGAAGCCCTTAATTTTGCAGTTCATGCATCAAAATTTGAGGAGTTTAATGTTTCAATATTGGGTGCAGTTGGACAGGATTCCTACGCAAAATTTATTATGGATTCTATTTCTGATAAGAGAATAGATGTAAGCCATGTAAGAGTTGAAGAGGATAAAGTAACTGCAAATAATCGTACATATCTTACGGCTGATGGAGACAGATATTACAAAGATGATTCATGGACGGGTGATATTGTTGATAAAATGATATTGAATCAAGATGAATTGAACTTTATAAAAAAATCAGAGGTTGTATTTATACATTTCTGGGCAGGCTGTTTTGAACAAATTATAGATTTAAAAAAGAATAATAACTTCAGATTGGCTGTGGATTTTGTAGAATATCGTAATTTTAAGGAGATGGAAAAATATGCACCATATATAGATTATTTCCTGATTAGTGGAGAAGAATCAATTCTCCCGATATTTGAAGCATTTTCCAAGAAGTATAAAGGACTATTTAATGCATCTTTAGCTGATAAAGGAAGTGTTACATATTATAATGGTGAAAAGTATTTTGTCCCGGCTGATGAAGCTTTAGAAATAGTTGATACTACTGGTTGCGGAGATAGCTACCATGCAGGCTTTGTGTGTTCTCATATGTTAATTGGTGATATTTACGAGGCTATGAGAGTTGGTACAGAATTTGCAACAGAGACGTTGTCCCATTATGGTGGCTTTTAATTCGATTTGTAGGGAGAAACAATATGATAGGGTTTATTATATGGTCACTTTTCGGGGTGTTTATAATTGGATTAGGAATAAAAGATATGTTTTCTAAGAATCCGGTTGGATTCTGGGCTAATACCGAAACAATAAAAGTAAAAGATGCGAAAGGTTACAATCGCGCAACCGGACGATTGTTTATAATCTATGGAATCGTTTTTATTATATTAGGCATTCCGCTGTTAGAAGGCCAAAATACTCCATACATTCTGTTGTCAGTTATTGGTGTGATGGTGGAAACGATTGCAATTATGGCTGTTTATAGTTTAGGTATCGTTAAAAAATATGAAGAAAAGTAAATAACTTCCAGTTTGTCAAATTAAAGATAGCGAGTTATTGCCCAAATGGGATATAGAGAGGAAAAATTAAGAGAAGTTCGCAGTGCTATAGAAAAATAGGTGGTACTATGCCGGAAGATTTACCGACACCTGAGAAAAGCATACAAGAAATTGAAAAGGAGCATTCAATCATGCGAAAAATGGGATTACCCAAACCGACAGGGGAATATGCAGTCGGAACATTTACGTACACAGTCAAAGACGATAGGAAAGAAATTATGCGTCAGGGAGGCATGCGAAGCGTGGCGGCAAGGGTTTATTATCCGGTGCTTAGGGAAAGCGTAAAGGGACTTACGAAGGCGGTGGCATTATCGGATAATATGCTGAAAGGCTTAAAGGATACTTTTAATGTGGTGCCTGACTTTAGAAAGAATCCGGAGTCTAATCTGACAGAATGTTATTTAAATGCAAATAGGATACCGGGAAAAAAGTTCCCGCTGATTATGTTTAATCATGCCTATAATTCGTACAGAGAAGGAAATTCCTGTCTTTGTACAGAACTTGCTTCTAACGGATACGTTGTAATATCTGTGGATCATTCCCATGAGGCTGTATGTAGTGAGTTTGATGACGGAACCGTTCTTTTTTTCGACAAAACCATAAAAAAGAAAATGTATAAGCCTATGATTGGTGGAATCATTACAATGCTTAAACTGGTGAGGTTGGCTATCTTCGAGAGTTGCTCACAAATGATGGTCCGGAGTTTAGCTATACAGTTGTTTTCTGGGAAAAGAATAGAAGTTTAAGAAAGTATAAGATCGGCGTATGCATATGGGGATTACCAATCTGTAAGCCAGTGGAGGATTGAATTTAACGGCACGGAAAGGAAGTCGGAATGAGAAAAGTACCAGAAAACAATAGTTTAAAAAAGGAAATTAGGAAACTATTAGAATTATGTAAAAAAGATGAAAAAGATAATGGAGAGAAAAGAAATTATTTCAATGCCCCTATTACTGAAGAAGAGATGATAAATTGGGAGGAGAGAAACAGAGCGAAAATACCAGAATCATATAAGGAGTGGCTTAGATTTTCGGGAAAATGTCGTATAGCAGGTAACACAGCAACATTTTGGGAACCAAATGAATTTCATTCTGAATATGTACCCGAAGGATTGGTTGCAATAGGGGAAATTAATGATGATGGAGAAGTGGTGTGCTTTTCAAAGAATGAAGGTATTTTTGTACGGGTATTTGAAGGGAAAACAACGGAGATTAATGATTTTGCATGTGTTCTTAAGGAAGTAATAAAATTAATGGATGATAAACCTATCTTATCTCAAGAAAGATATTTAGAAATATTGCAGAAAATCAAAGAAAAAAAGGATAGGGAGAAAAATAAATAAGCGAGCAGGGACGAAGCGAGTAGGGACGTAGCATCTGTCATGAGGAGCGTCCCTGTGTACTGTATAATAATGGAAATCTCTTGACAAAACAGTAAAGAAGAGTAAAAATAAATAAAAAGAGTAAAGAACAGTAAAAATAATAAAAAGAGTAAAGAACAGTAAAAGAGGTGCGCAATGCAAAATCCATTTACATTAGTTTTTGGTAAAAGTCCGTTGGAATCAATCTCCAGATTGGCACAGACGAATGAGATTATTGGTTCGTTTTCGTCAGAATGGATGAACCAGCAGATTTATATGATTACGGGAGTCCGGGGCAGCGGAAAGACTGTAATGCTGACAGATATATCGAAGCATTTTCGTAAAGACAAGGATTGGATTGTAATAGAACTGAATCCAGATCGTGACTTGCTGCATAGTTTTGCTGCAAAGTTATACGATCAAAAAAATCTGAAGGATTTGTTTATAAAAGCAAAGCTGGATTTATCAGTATTAGGGATTGGAGTGTCTATTGAAAAATCGAATCCTTTTTTTGATATAGAAAATGCAATTCAGGCGATGCTGGAGGTTGTAAAGGATAAGAAGAAACGTGTACTTATCACAATTGATGAAGCAACAAGTAATGAAGAGATGAAAATATTTGCAAGTGCATTTCAGATTTTTGTTCGAAATGAATTGCCAGTATTTTTGCTCATGACAGGACTTTTTGAAAATATAGATGCCTTACAGAATGAAAAAAATCTGACGTTTTTATATCGGGCACCGAAGGTTAAGCTGCAACCATTAGATAAAGGTGCGGTAAAACAGAAATATCAGGAAATCTTTGGTTTTTCAAGTGATGATGCGTTAGCGATGGCGGATATGACAAAAGGCTATCCATTCGCATTTCAGGTATTAGGATACCTGACGTGGCAGAAGGATGGAGATTATAAGTCTGTGGTTGGTATGTACAGACAGTATCTGAGCGAATATGTATATGATAAGATCTGGTCAGAGTTATCGAACAAGGATAAGAAAATATGCTATGGAATTGCAGAGACAGCTTCGGGGAAAATAAAGGAAATCCGGGAGAAATTATCACTTAAAACAAATGAGTTCAATCCTTATCGTGACAGATTGAAAAAAAGAGGAATTATAAATTGTGAAGAACATGGATATGTACATTTTGTATTACCGGAATTCGACGAATATGTATTGACACATGTATAAAGGATGAATTGGAAATGGTATATTTAATCGGAGCAGGTCCCGGTGATCCGGGATTAATTACATACAAAGGCTTGCAGATCTTAAAATCGTGCGATGCGGTAATCTACGACCGGCTTGGGACGGGGGAGCTTCTCGATCTTGTGCGACCGGATTGTGCGAAGATCTATGTTGGCAAGCAGGCAGGTGCGCATTATAAGAAGCAGGAGGAAATCAACCGGATTCTGGTAGAGACCGCAGGAAAATACGAGAATGTTGTCCGCTTAAAGGGCGGCGATTCATTTGTATTCGGACGTGGCGGTGAGGAAATCCTTACATTGCAGGAATCAGATATTCCGTTTCAGGTGATTCCGGGTGTGACTTCTGCGATTGCGGTGCCGGAGGTGCTTGGAATTCCTGTGACGCATCGGGAGATGAGCCGGAGTTTCCATGTGATTACCGGACATACGAAGAAGGGCGAGGCAGATGCACTTGCGAATATTCATAAACAGGAGGGAACCAGTGTGTTCCTGATGGGACTTTCGAATCTGGAACCGATTATGCAGAGACTGCGCGAAGAGGGGGAATCGGAGGAGACACCGGTCAGTGTGATTTCAAATGGTATGCTGCCCGGAGAGACAATCGTGCGCGGTACGGTAGGGACGATCGGCAAGCTTGTTTCGAAGAACGAGCTTGTTTCACCGGCAATCATAGTCGTCGGGCAGACAGCTGCCTGCACGATGAAGGATAAGAAGCGCAGTGCGATTGATGGCTGCAAGATCGGCGTGGTTGGCACGGCAGTATTCCGGGAGAAACTGCGCGGACTGCTGGAAGAAAAAGGCGCATCGCTGTTTTCAATCTGTGATATGCATGTCAGAACGTGTCCGGATATGGAGAAGTTGGATGTGGCAATTCAGAATTTGAAGGATTACCAGTGGATCGTATTCACAAGCCAGAACGGAATCAGGTTATTCTTTGACCGGGTGCGCGCGTGTGCAGTCGATCTTCGGAAGTTTACAGATATCCGATTTGCAGTGGTTGGAAGTGGCTGTGCGCAGGCGCTGGAGCAGTATGGATTTTATGCAGATTATATACCGGAGCAATATACGACAGAAAGTCTTGCAAATGGGCTTTGTACCATTGTAAAATCAGGAGAAAAGGTTTTGATTCCGCGGGCGAAGGAAGGAAGTCTGGTCTTAGAACAGATTCTATCTGCGAACCGGATTGACGCGGAGATTCTATCCATCTACGATGTGCGTGGCGCGCGGACAGAAAACTGGAAATACTTAAATAATTACGATGCAATTTTATTTGCAAGCGCTTCCGGGGTGCATGCATTTGCAGATTGCCTTGCCGAGACCGGACAGCCAGACTGGAATCCAGCACAAGGAAAGAAGCGCATTGTACTTGGCACAATCGGACAGGTGACAGCAGACGCCCTTATAAAATGTGGTCTGCCCGCCGATGTCGTCCCGGAACAGTGCGATGCGGAAGGTTTAGTAAGGGCATTGGATATTGCCTTTGACATGAAAAAGACAGATAATAATAAAGAGTAAAAATGTAGATGGAGGTGGACATACTTACCAATTCTTAAGCAGACCGTTGAAGCACGCTGGCACTTAATGAGCGACGGATTCATCGTCGCGAATTTAGTACCATTGCGTGCTGAACCGAGCGAGGAGACATCCATGGAACGTAGTTCCATTTAGGATGGATGTCGACGACTTATCACAGAGCATAGCGATGTGATGTTACCCGTGCGCGTCTGCGTAGAAATGGTAAGTATGTTCAACTCCTGTAGAGAGGTACATTTATAATTACTGTAAGTTATAGGAAAAGAGGAATATACACACATGATACGATTAAGAAGATTGAGAGAAAATGAAGTACTGCGAAACATGGTGCGCGAGACACAAATCAGCAAATCCGATCTCGTCTACCCGGTATTCATCAAAGAAGGAACCAATGAGAAAAACCCGGTCGATTCCATGCCGGGCATCTACCAGTATACATTGGATCGGTTCGATGAGGAACTAGAGCGCATACAGGCGGCTGGCATTCCGGCAATTTTGATCTTCGGTATCCCGGAACACAAGGACGAATGCGGCAGCGGCGCTTATGATGAAAATGGTATTACGCAGCGTGCGGTGCGTGAGATCAAGAAGAAAGCACCGGAGCTTTTGATTATCGCAGATGTGTGCCTGTGCGAATATACCTCCCACGGACATTGCGGATTGGTGCAGGACGGAAAGATCCTGAACGATGAGACACTTCCGCTTCTGGCGAAGATGGCAGTAACACTTGCCAAGGCGGGCGCAGACATGATCGCACCGTCTGACATGATGGATGGACATATCGCATATCTGCGAAAGGCATTGGATGAAAATGGATGCGTGGATACATTGCTTATGGGATACAGCGCAAAGTTTGCGTCCGGATATTATTCTCCGTTTCGGGATGCGGCACATTCCGCTCCGGCATTTGGTGATCGCAGAACGTATCAGATGGACCCTGCAAATGGCAGAGAAGCATTGCGCGAATGTGAGGCAGATATCGAAGAGGGGGCGGATATCATTATGGTAAAGCCGGCACTTGCTTATCTTGACATCGTGAAAGCGGTGCGTGGCGAGACGAAGCATCCGCTCGCAGTCTACAATGTAAGCGGCGAGTATTCGATGGTCAAGGCAGCAGCATTAAACGGCTGGATCGATGAGAAGCGTATCGTCATGGAGAACATGATCGCGATGAAACGTGCGGGTGCGGATATCCTCATAACCTATCATGCACTTGACGTGGCTAGATGGCTACAGGATGAACAATAGAATGATTCGCAGGAATGTGTATCACGATAGATGTGTATCAGATGACAGGAGGAAGCATCATGCAGACAGAATCAGAACAGTTATTTGAAGAATCCAAGAAATATATCCCGGGCGGCGTGAATTCGCCGGTGCGTGCATTCGGCTCAGTCGGACGCTCCCCGATTTTTATAAAAAAAGCAAAGGGTTCCCGTATATTCGATGAGGATGGAAGGGAATATATAGATTATGTATGTTCATGGGGACCGGGAATCCTCGGACATGCAAAGGAGACGGTAATCGAAGCGGTGAAGGCAGCCTGTGATGATGGACTGACCTTTGGTGCACCAACAAGAAAAGAGCTGGAGATTGCGGAGCTTATCACGGCACATATGCCTTCGATGGAAATGTCCCGTATGGTAAATTCCGGTACAGAAGCAGTGATGAGTGCAATCCGCGCGGCACGTGGATTTACCGGAAGAGATTACATTGTGAAATTCAAGGGCTGTTATCATGGACATAGTGATGGACTTTTGGTAAAGGCAGGTTCTGGCGTGATTACACAGACAGTGGCAAACAGTGCCGGTGTTCCGGAGGGCTATGCAAAATACACCCTCGTCGCAGAATACAACGATGAGGAATCCGTAAAACAGTTATTCAATGCGTATAAGGGACAGATTGCAGCAATCATTGTCGAGCCGGTTGCGGCAAATATGGGTGTAGTTCCGCCGAAGGCAGGATTTTTAGAGTTCCTGCGTGACATCACGCAGACGGATGGTGCATTACTGATCTTCGATGAAGTTATCACAGGATTTCGTCTGGCACCGGGTGGCGCACAGGAATATTTCCATATCAAGCCGGATCTGACAACACTTGGCAAGATCGTTGGTGGCGGTATGCCGGTTGGAACCTACGGAGGCAGACGCGAGATCATGCAGTGCGTGGCACCGCTTGGCGAGGTATATCAGGCAGGAACCCTGTCCGGTAATCCGATTGCGATGACCGCAGGCATTGAGACATTGAAGCTGCTGGACGCACATCCGGAAGTGTATGCAAAGCTCGAAGGAAAAACCGCAGGACTTGCACAGGCAGCAAGAGAGGCATTTGGCGATCGGGTCTGTGTCAACCAGATCGGTTCATTGATGAGCATTTTCTTCACAGACAAGCAGGTGGTTGATATGGATACCGCCATGACGAGCGACACGAAGCAGTATGCAGCATTCTTCCGATATATGCTTGATCATGGAATCAACCTCGCTCCATCGCAGTTTGAGGCAATGTTTATCTCAGATGCACATACAGAGGAAGATATCCGGAAAACGATTGATGTTATAAAAGAATTTGCACACAGATAGATCGTGGATAAAATAAGAAATTGATTAAAAAAAATGAAACGAATGAAATAGAAACCAGTTTGGAGGAAAACGATGAGTGATACAAGGAAAGATGTCGTAATTATCGGTAGCGGTCCCGCAGGTTTATCGGCGGCGGTTTACGCGAAGCGTGCGTTGCTGGATGTGGCAGTGATCGAGAAGGAAATGTTCAGTGGCGGACAGATTGTTACAACTGATCGTGTGGATAATCTGCTTGGCTTCTACGGAACAAATGGCTATGATCTGTCAGTAAAGTTCCGGAAACATGCAGATGCGCTGGAGGTTCCATTTATGGAGGGTACGGTGACGGACATTGCCAATCAGGATGATTACAAGGAAGTGCATCTGGAAGATGGCAGTGTGATCGAGACAAAGGCAGTGATTGTAGCGACAGGAGCTGCTCATCGAAAGCTCGGCGTGGAAGGCGAAGCAAAGTTTGCCGGTGCCGGTGTTTCGTACTGCGCAACCTGTGATGGTGCATTTTTCAGGAATAAAACGGTGGCCGTTGTCGGTGGCGGTGATGTGGCACTTGAAGATGCCCTGTACCTTGCAAATGTATGTGAGAAGGTCTACCTGATTCATCGTCGTGATGAGCTGCGCGGTGCCAAGGTATTGCAACAGCGGATCTTCGATGCGGCAAATATCGAATTCCTACCACACACCGAAGTACGAGAGATCTGTGGTGAGAACATGGTTGACCATATCGTGATCGAGGATAACCGGACAGAAGAAAAACGAGATCTCGCATTATCCGGCATCTTTATCGCGGTTGGCATGCAGCCACAGACTGCACTTGTAAAAGAGGTCGTAGAGATGGAGAACGGCTATATCCGTGCCGGTGAGGACTGCCGCACAAATATACCATTTCTATATGCAATCGGAGATGTGCGCACCAAGACTGTCCGCCAGATCGCAACTGCAATCGGAGATGGTGCTGCTGTGATCGCGTCACTCGAACACGATCTGCTGGCATAGGACAAGCTGGCAAATCGTAATGGACGCCTGTTACAGCGGAAAAAATTGACAATCCTACCCACAAGATATATAATGTCTTGGATTTTACACAGTAGATATTGTACTTTCATACAAAAATCAAGGCAAAACAAGACAGGATTGTCTTGTGTTAGGATTTTGTATGTATAGCTGGTTTGTGATGAGGACAAAGAAATCTTCAACATATATTCAAATATAAATTCATGAAATATATATGTTTGGAACTTAGAAGTCCTTGATGTTCTTTCAGAGTGCAGCCATGTTTGAACACGATGTTCAAACAAGCCGCCACTGAGCCATGGATGGCGAATTGGCGGCGATGGCGGACATAGAGAAAAAGAAAATTAAGAACATCTAGTACTTCTTAGTTTCAATACATCATATATGAAATGAATTTGTATTTGGATATATGAGGAGAAAAGTTTATCTCATCACACACCAGCGAGGTTCAAAAGGAAAAAGGAGACAATCATGTCGAAGTTACGTTATCATATCGCAGTCATGGCTGCAAAATTCAGCAAAGTCATTATCCGCCTTTCGGGGCGCAACGGCACGCATACCCCAGGCGTTGTTGCCAGAAAAATCTGCCCGGATTTCATGGCGCAGGCACCGAAGGCACCGCTCTGTATCTGCGTGACAGGTACGAACGGTAAGACGACCGTATCAAACATGCTGACCGATATGCTGGAGAAGGAAGGCAAGAAGGTAGTCAGCAACCGGACCGGTTCGAATATCGTGCCGGGCTGTGTGACAAACCTGTTGAACAGCGTCAACTGGCTTGGCAGATGCCGCGTGGACGCAACTGTATTTGAGGTGGACGAGCGTGCATCCCGTCTGATTCTTCCATATGTAAAGCCAGATTATCTCGTCGTGACGAACCTGTTCCGTGATTCACTGAAGCGAAACGCACATCCGGATTACATTTTCAGTGTCATTGACACATACTGCCCGGACACAACGAAGCTGATCTTAAATGCAGATGAGCAGTGCAGCAGCAACTTAAAGCCGAATAGTGAGCATGTTTATTTCGGAATCGGAAAGCAGGACGATGACAAGACGGAGCCATACAACCTGATCGCTGATTATACATTGTGTCCAAAATGCGGTACGAAGCTGAAGTTCAACTACCTTCGTTATCATCATATTGGAAATGCTTATTGTCCAAACTGCGATTACAAGTCTGCAGATGCAGATTATCTTGCAACGAAGGTCGACAAGGAAGGCAAGAAGTTAATTGTCCGTGAAAAGGATGGAAATGAGATCGAATACGCACTGATCCATGATGCGTTGTTTAATATTTATAATGAATTGACTGTAATTACGATGATGCGGGAGCTTGGATATTCTTCCGACGAAGTGAAGAAGCGGATTGCAGAGATTCATGTGCCGGAATCCCGTTACAGCGAGACGAAGGTTGGAAATGTGACAGTCGTTCAGGCGCTCAGCAAAGGACAGAGCGCAGTCAGCTCCTGCCGTACGTTCGAGTATGTGGCAGAAGAGCCTGGTAAGAAGGTCATCATGATCGCAGAGGATGATTTCAGCGACAGACAGAAGAGTATCGAGTTTATCGGCTGGATCTACGATCTGGAATATGAGCAGTTTGCAAGAGACGATGTAATGCAGGTTGTCTGCTGTGGACCAAGATGTCTCGATCACCGCGTGCGTGCGCTGATCGCCGGAATCCCGGAGGAGAAGATTGCATGGGATCTCGATGAGGTTGCAGCGGTCGATAAAGTAAAGTTAGAGGGCGTTGATAAGGTATATATCTTATACGACTGCGATACCTATGGTATTTCCTGCAAGATGAAGCAGAAGCTTTTGAAGAGACTGGAGGATGAAAAATAATGAAGATTGAAATCCTTTATCCGGAGCTTTGTACCTTATATGGTGACAAAGGAAATATGCAATACTTAAAGCTCTGCTTACCGGATGCAGAATTTGTAGAGACAACACTGAATGCGAAGCCGCTGTTTCTGACAGAGGATATTGATCTGGTATATATGTGCTCAATGAGCGAGAAGAGTCAGGAAGTGATCTTAAGCCGTCTGCTTCCTCTGAAGGAAGAAATCTTCCGTGCATTTGATGCAGAGAAAACGGTATTCTTATTCGTTGGAAATGCGCTCGAACTGCTTGGCAAATACATTAAGCGGGAAGATGGCAGCAAGGTGGAGGCACTGGCGTACTTAAACAGCTATTCGGTCAGACAGACACCGAACCGTTTCAATACATTGATGAAGGCAAAATTCGATGACATCACACTGCTTGGTTATACAAGCCGTTTCTCCCATACATTTGGAATTCCGGAGCAGGAGAGCTTCTGCAAAGTAGAGATGGGAACCGGCATGAATCCGAAGTCGGTATTCGAGGGAATCCGCAAAGGAAAAATCCTTGCGACTTATATGCTTGGACCAATCCTTGTAGCAAACCCGGATTTCACACATTATCTTCTGCGTATGTTAGGCGCGGATATGGAGAAAATACCGTATGAAGATGCGATGCGGGATGCGTATAACCAGAAGATGAAAGAGTTTGACAAGCCGGATTTGGAATTATCTTAAGTCTGAAATACAGAATTCATTCTTTTTTCACTTGCGAAGTGAGAGAATGAGGAGTATATTATAGCTTGATTATGAAGAAAATGAGTCACACAGAGTAGGAGGTACGAGTGTATGACTGACGTTGAAGTATTTGAGAATTATGAATCAGAGGTACGTTCTTATTGTAGAAGCTTCCCTGCGGTCTTTACGACTTCAAAGGGTTCGATCATGAAGGATGAGAACGGAAAGGAATATATAGATTTCTTCTGCGGAGCAGGAGCCTTAAACTATGGACATAACAATGACTATATTAAGGAAAAGATGGTTGCATACCTGATGAGTGATGGAATTATGCATTCGATGGATATGATGACTGTTCCGAAGAAAGAGTTTTTGCAGTTCTTTGAAGAAAAGGTGTTACAGCCAAGAGGATTGAATTTCAAGGTAATGTTTCCTGGACCAACCGGAACCAATGGCGTAGAGGCTGCATTGAAGCTGGCGCGTAAAGTAAAGAAGAGAAATCAGATCTGGGCACTCATGGGATGTTTCCATGGTATGACACTTGGCGCATTGTCTCTCACAAGTGATGCGGGCAGCCGTGGCGGCGCAGGTGTATGTCTGAATGATGTTACACATATTCCGGCACCATATATGTTCCCGGAGCTTGATACAATCAAATATATGGAGACATTGCTTACGGACGACCACTCAGGTGTGGAGAAACCGGCAGCAATCATTATCGAGACCGTACAGGCAGAAGGAGGCGTGCATGTATTTTCCAATGAATACCTGCAGGGTGTCCGTGCGTTGTGCGATAAGTATGATATTTTGATGATCGTGGATGATATTCAGGTAGGCTGTGCGAGAACAGGAACCTTCTTCTCGTTCGAGCGTGCAGGTATCGTACCGGATATGTTCGTAATGTCGAAGTCCATCGGTGGATATGGTATGCCATTTGCTCTGACAATGTTCAAGCCGGAGTTAGATATCTGGTCACCGGGCGAGCACAACGGAACGTTCCGTGGCAACCAGCTTTCTATGGTTGCAGCGAAGGCAGGATTGGAATATATGCTTGACCATAAGGTTGAGGCTGAGGTAAAGCGCAAAGAGGGAATCATCCGCAAATATATGGATGAGAACATTGCAAGACCGGGTGTGGAGATCCGGGGAATCGGCTGTATCTGGGGCGTCCAGGTTGCAGATGGAAAGCTTGCTTTGGCAATCTGTAACAAATGCTTTGAAAAGGGATTGATCATGGAACGTGCAGGCCGAGATAACAATGTGTTGAAGCTGATGCCGGCGCTTGTGGCAACGGATGACGAATTGATGCGCGGACTGGATATCATCAGAGATTCAATGAATGAATTGATGTAAGAATTGTACAGAGATAATCTGTGTAGAAAGTAAATCGAGCAGGATGTATGAACCTGCTCGATTGTGTTTTATTTTAGATAATTTTGATGTACTTGATAAATGGAAAGGTATGATAGATTGTATGGAACCTTGGATGGGAAGAACAGCAGCCGTCGTAGATCTTGGTATGCTGAAAAATAACTTAGCAGAGATCCGCAAGAAATTAAAGCCGGGTGTCGAACTCATGGCGGTTTTAAAGGGTGACGGATACCGGCACGGCGCGGAAGGATTGTATCCGACATTGAAAGCCTGCGGCGTGACCAACTATGCGGTTGCACTGTGGAGCGAGGGTGTTGCCTTGCGGGAGCATGGCGCGACAGAGCCGATTCTTGTGCTTGGAGATACCAGAGATTATGACTTAGATGAGGCAGTCCGTTACAATCTGGACTTTCCAGTATTCTCGGTGGAATATGCGAAGACGGTTGCCGAGGCAGCGAAACGGCAGGGCAGAAAGCAGAATATACAGATCAAGCTCGACACCGGAATGAGCCGGATCGGGTTCCCGGATAACGATGAGACGCTTGAAGCAATCAAGGAGATTTCACAGATGGAATCCCTGAATATGACAGGCATTTTCACGCATTTTGCACGTGCAGATGAGTACGATCATAAGAGTGCAGGGAAGCAGCTTGACCGCTTTCTGCGTATGACAGAGAAGTTAAAGGAAATGGGAATCACATTTCCGAAGTATCATGTGGCGAACAGCCCGGCGATTTTGCTGATGCCGGATTCGCAGCTCGATATGGTACGTGCCGGAGATATCTTATATGGCTTGAATCCAATCGACGAAGAAGGGTTCAAAAAAGAGAACTTCAAGGAGATTTTGAGCTGGTACACGTATGTGGTTATGGTGAAGGAGGTTCCGACAGGAACGGAGGTTGGTTATGGCGGCACATTCGTGACGAAGCGTCCGACGAAGATCGCAACCCTGCCGGTTGGATTTGCGGATGGATACCGGAGAGATCTGTCGAACCGAGGAAAGGTGCTGATCCGTGGACAGGAAGCACCGATCATCGGAAGAGTCTGTATGGATCAGTGTATGGTCGATGTGACAGATATCCCGGATGTACAGAGAAACGATCAGGTGACGCTACTTGGCGGAGACCTTTCCATCCAGTGGATGGCAGATCTGCTTCAGACAAATGTCGATGAGATTGTATGCAATATCTCCCAGCGTGTACCGCGTGTCTATATTGATTCCACACAGGAATCATAAGTTCGTAGTAGAAAGAGGAAAGTTATGCAACAGGAAACCCGTGTAAGAAATGCCTCGCGAAATGTTGTGTTTGGCATGTTTTTGAAAGGCTATCAGATACTGCTTCCATTTATCATGCGTACAGCAATTATGTACTACATGGGCGATGGGTATCTCGGCTTAAACAGCTTGTTTGGTTCGGTGCTGTGGGTGTTGAACCTTGCGGAGTTGGGCGTTGGTTCAGCGATGGTTTATTCCATGTACCAGCCGATTATCGACAATGATAAAGAGCAGATCTGCGCGTTGTTAAAATTATATCGGAAATATTACCGGATCATCGGACTGGTAATCGCAGTCGTTGGCGGAATTCTGACGCCGTTTATTCCGTATCTTGTAAAGAGTGATATGCCGGAGGGCGTGAGCATCTATGTCGTGTATCTGCTCAATCTGTTCTGTACCTGTATGTCGTACTGGCTGCTCGCGTACAAGAACAGTCTGCTGACTGCACACCAGAGAAATGATGTAGCGAGCAAGGTCATGCTTGTGACGAATACGTTCCAGTATGCGGCACAGTTAGTTGTCGTTATGACAATCGGTGATTATTATATCTATCTGATTGTACAGATCTTCACACAGATCGTTACGAATCTGGTAACGGCATATTTTGCGAATAAGATGTATCCGGAATATAAGGCAGTCGGAAAGCTGCCGAAGGAGACAGTAAAGAAAATCAATAACCGTATCAGAGATCTCTTCACCATGAAGGTGGGACAGGTCATTGTGTCGTCTGCGGATACGATTGTTATATCGGCATTCTTAGGACTTGCTGCGAATGCATTTTACAACAATTATTACTATGTGCTGACTGCGGTAACCGGAATCATGAATGTGGTGTTTGTATCGTGTACCGCAGGTATCGGAAACAGCATTCTGGTGGAGACGGAAGAAAAAAATTATACGGATTTGAAGAAGCTTTCATTTATCATTATGTGGCTTGCAGGTATGTGCAGTGCGGTTATGCTCTGTCTGTATCAGCCGTTCATGCGGCTCTGGGTAACAGAGAAGCGAATGCTTCCATTTGCAGTCGTTGTTTGCATGGTTGTGTATTTCTTCATCAGCCAGGTAAACCAGATTCTGATCACTTACAAAGATGCAGCGGGAATCTGGCATGAAGACCGGTTCCGTCCACTTGTGACGGCACTTGTGAATCTGGTGCTGAATATTATTCTTGTACAGTTTATTGGTATCTATGGTGTTATCCTGTCTACCGTTATTTCGGTGCTGGCTGTTGGTATGCCGTGGATTCTGCACAACCTGTTTACGGTATTATTTAAGCGGAATGCATGGGAATATATACGGAAGCTTCTGTATTATACAATCGTGACAACGATTGTATGTACACTTACCTATTTGGTTGCAAGCCAGATACCGGGCGTTGGAATTCTGGCGCTGATCCTGAAGGCAATCGTGTCTGTGATCGTGTCAAATCTGTTGATGTTTGTGGCTTATTTCAAGATGGGAGAGTTTGCAGAAGTAAAGAAACTTGTGATACGCGTATTGAAGAGACAGGCTTAATGTGGGGCGGCAGCAACCATGTGAGCGGGAAGGAGAACATATGAGGAAGTTAAAATTATGGGTGGCGTGTGCGATGGCGGCAGCGATGCTTGCACTGACTGCATGCGGAAAAGAAGATAAACTGGTGCTGGTGACAACCGAAGCGGCAGCGTCACAGAGTGATGCGACAACGACCGAAGATATTCTGGCAGATATCCGGGAGGAAGCAGAGAATACAACGGAAGAGGAAAAGAAGCGCGAACCCGCTTCAGAGGAAGATAAGAAGGTCACGATGGAAGCAATCTATGATGCAAACAAAGGGGATACATTGCTTGCGGGTGGAAACAATTACAGCTTGAATACAATCTATTACAGTGATGGTGTTGAGGTGTATTCGGAATATCAGTTCCTTGGGTTTGCCGAGGACGGCACGTATCTGCAGGCGTACGAGGATTCAAATGGAATCGTGCAGGTGCTTGATAAAGAATATGGTTATTGGTATCTGATTGATGAGGACAAGACGTGTTATGCATTGATCTATCCGGAACCAAATGTGGCAGATGCGATCATCAACACGAATCACAACGATATGATTATCTCCCTTACAGAGGCGGATCAGACGATCAAGGATATCTACCGTGAGGACGGAGATCTGGTTGTGGAGACAAATTATAAGAATGACAACGCATCTTATGTATTCCAGTATGTTCTGGATGACAATTACAAGGTGCTTGAATATTATTGTTACGATGCCAATGGGGAAAAGGTATCATATTCCTGGGTGACAGAAGGAAATTCTTATACATATCCGGAGGCAATCGCGACCGCACACGAGTCTATGATGACGCGGACAGTTACGTTCAAGATTTTAGAGGGAAAAGGACTGGAGAGCAGTTATACAGTTCCAGTGGACAAACCGGTACAGCTTGCATTGCTGGAATATAAAGCATACACGGATGAGGCATGCACGACAACTTGGGAAGAGACCGCCGACGATTCAGGCATGTATACCGATGAAGTTATCTATCTCAAACGTGAAGGTGCGGACACAACAGAGGGAACAACGGAAGATTCGACGCCAAATCCGTAAATCTCTTTACAAATCAGTGGGATATGTAGTATACTACGGGTAAGAACGAATAGTAGGAGAATGTAAAAAGGAAGTGAGAATATGAGTATGAATATTAGCAGCAATTTTTTTAATAGCATGCTTGGAACATCTTCCAGCAATTCAAGCAGTGGATTGATGGGACTTCTCAGCGATTACAACTCCATTCGGAACGGCAGTTATCTGAAGCTTGCAAAGCATTATTATTCGAACGATAGTGCGAAGAAGGCAACGCAGAAGCAGTTTTCCAAGAGTAACATAGAGACGAAGACAGAGGATACTGCGACAAAGACGGCATCCGAGGATGCATGGAAGGATCTGAAAACATTGAAGGATGAGAAGCTGTATCAGAGTGCGGATACAGATAAGATCCAGAAGAATGTAAAGAGCTTTGTCAGCAATTACAACAGTGTGATGGAGAGTGCACAGAATTCAGATAAATCAGGCGTACTGAAGGATGCATCCAGACTGGCTTCTCAGACTGGAAATTATACAAGTGCATTAGCCAAGATCGGAATTACGGTGAAAAGTGATAACACACTTGCATTTGACGAGGAGGCATTTGCATCCGCAGATATGTCGGATGTGAAGAAACTGTTTGCCGGAGATTTCTCTTTTGGCAGTAATACACAGAGTCGTATGTTGCAGCTTGCAAGCGATGCATCTGCAAATTCATCGTCTGTATTTTACAATCAGTACGGAGCAGTGGCAGGCGCGTCAGTTGGAAGCTTCTACGATAGCTTATTCTAATTAGCAGAGACAGAAATATATAGTTCAATCTCCCCAAGAGGATTGATAATAAGAATGGGAAGATCCGCGGGTTGACTGTGGATCTTCTTCTTTTGTCTGGAAATGGGAGGACTGGTGCAATATGGCAAAAATACGAATCGACAAATATTTGGCAGATGCGGGTTTTGGCAGTCGAAAGGATGTGAAAGGACTGCTGAAGGCAAAACAGGTCACCATAAATGGTGAGATGTGTGTCCATGCGGAGGAAAAGCTGGAACCGGCGCAGGATGTTGTCTGTGTGCAGGGTAAAATGGTCGTGTATGAGAGTTTTTCTTATTATATGCTGCATAAACCACAGGGGGTGGTGTCTGCAACGAAAGATGCACATGAAAAAACAGTTGTGAATCTTATTACAGAACAAAAACGACGCGATTTATTTCCGGTAGGACGGCTGGACAAAGATACGGAAGGGCTGTTGCTTTTAACCAACGATGGAAAGCTGTCAAATGATCTGCTGGCACCGGGAAAGCATGTGGAAAAAACCTATTATGCAAGGATCAAAGGCATGGTCACGAAGAAGGAGGTCGCTGCTTTTGCTGAGGGTGTAGATATCGGAGATGAGCTGCTCACAGCACCAGCTGAACTGAAGATTCACAAGGCAGGGAGCGAAAGTGAGATCGAAATTACGATCACAGAGGGGCGGTATCATCAGATTAAACGAATGTTTGAAGCGGTAGGTATGCAGGTGCTATATTTAAAGCGTTTGCGTATGGGACCGTTGTATCTGGATGAGTCGCTTGCGTGTGGTGAATATCGGAAACTTACCACAGAGGAAATCCAGAGCCTGAAAAACAGAGAAGAATGGTAAATCGTTTGTGAAATACGAGAAAGTATGTTGACATATGAGGTAGAAAAAGTATAAACTGTAAAGAAGGTATTGCAGTTTTGCAGGAGGAAACGATATGGACGAAAATAAGAATCCGGAATCCAGATATGACGTGGATGAAGAAGAGGGTGCCACCACCGTATTACGTGCGATGGATGCAGAAACTGATGACGAAGAAGAGGGCGCGACGACGGTATTGCGCGCAGAAGATATGACACCTGAGGATGACGATGATACGGAAGGTGCAACGACGGTTTTGACAGGACCAGAACCAGCGATGATGGGTGCAGCACCAGCACCGGGCGCACCACAGTTTGAGGACAAGACACAGATGCTTCCGCCACAGGGAGCACCGATGGGAATGCCGATGGGACAGATGCCGAACGGACCGATGGGAGCACCAATGGGACAGATGCCGAACGGACCAATGGGAGCACCAATGGGACAGATGCCGAACGGACCGATGGGAGCGCCAATGGGACAGATGCAGAATGGACCGATGGGAGCACCAATGGGACAGATGCCAAATGGATCAATGGGAGCACCGATGGGTATGATGCCGAATAACGGACAGATGCCGCCGATGAATGGTGGAAAGCCGCCAAAGGCGCCGAAACCACCGAAAGCTCCGAAGGAGAAAAAACCGAAGGTACCAAAACAGCCAAAAGTAAACAAAGATGGTTCACCAAAGAAGAAAAAGACAGGTCTGATCGTGGCTATCTGCGTCGTTGTGGTATTGGCACTGGGCGCAGGCGCATATTTCCTGTTCTTTACGCCAGAGAAACGGTATGAGAGGAAGATGGATGTTGCTGAGAAGGCGATGACAGACAGCAATTACGAAGAAGCTGTCACGGCGTATGAAGCAGCACTTGGTATCTTTGATGACCGGGTTCCGGCTATGAACGGTTTGTTATCCGCACAGATTAGTGCCGGTGAAAGCGATGGGGCAAGAGAGAATTTCACAGAGTTCCGTACAACAATCACGGGCTTTGATGCAGATAAAGTAACAGAGAACAGTGAGGATATCGTAGCATTCTATGAATACGCAGATGATCTTTACAGTGATACGGATTCTCTGATCGATGCATATAAGGAAGGGTATAACCTGACAAATGACAACGGTCTGAAGAAGAACCTCGTAACTGCATATGTAGACCGTGCCGATGCAATGGATAACTCTGATTATGAAAATAAGATTGCTGCTTATGGAGATGCTTTGGATCTCGACAGTACGAATGAGTCGGCTCTGAGTGGAAGAAAGGCATGTGCATATGCTGTTTTGGATGATATGATGGATGCACAGCAGTATGATCAGGCAGAATCCTTTATCAATACATATGCGGACAGCATGTCGGATGTGGACTTCTCTTCTTATACAGAGAAGATTGAGTCAGAGCGTGCGTTGATGACAGCCAGACATGATCTGATGGAGCAGGTAATCAGCCTGATGTCAGCTTCCGATTATGCAGGCATGATGGACGTGGATGGTTCCGATAATGCAAGTACAGTTGTTGCAAATATGGACGGTGATTCTTATGTTTATGCAACGGATGGCTATGACAGCTCCTATACAGGAAAAGCTGCGGGCGTTTACACATATTCTACTTTGTTGAGTTCTGGTTATTACTTCTATTATGGTGATTACGAGAACGGTGTGCGAAGTGGACAGGGAACGATGTTCGTCAAGATGGATGGTTATAATCAGGCATATCTGGTTTATGAAGGTGCATGGAGCAACGATAAACCGAACGGTGCAGGTACTGAGACATCTGTCAACGAGGACGCTGGCGATGAGCTTGTAACGGTAACCCGTTCTGGTAATCTGGTAGATGGATTGTTTGATGGAGAGGTAACTGTATCGCTTGTATCGAACGATGAAGAGTATGGTGGAACTTACACAGGTACATTTACTGCATCGAACGGTGATGCACCGGATATCCGAGAGAATTATCCGGATCTGGATTTTAGTGATGTATCGGAAGATAAAACAGTTTATGTGGTACTGGAATGTGACGGTTCACCAATGTACTGGCACTTCTCAAAGGGATCAGCCGCAAAGCTCGGTATACATACTTTTGGGAACTAAGATAAAAATAAATGGTGGTAAAACATATGGACATATTGATCAATGACTATATAAATGGAGAGCGCTCCCTGTGTAGGGATGAAGCTCAGTTTTCCGCGTATCTGTTCCAGATTTTGAACGGATGCAAACGTGTCAAGATCGATTCTGACAATTTTACAAATAAGACTTACGAAGTAATGCAGGCATATTATATGCCGGCGTTCCTGCGTGATTACTTCAATTATGCGGACAGTAAAGCTGAATTCAACCGGAAGCTTGTGACATTTGCAAACCGGAAGTTACGTGCACTGTATGCAGGTGAAGAGGCGCAGGGGGCGATGCTTGAGGATGTAGATGCCAAGGCAGTGAATGCTGCGGAGATTTACAATCTGGATAAGGAACTGGATATAGAAAATCCGGGGTTCGATCTTGGAAAGCATATCAATGGATGGTCTGGAAAAGAACGCGAATATCGAAATCCGCTTGCACGTTGGATGATGAATGTGCGACCGGATATCGCAGTTTTGCTGAAACGACGCGGCATCAAGCGTACAGAGCTACGGATGCATGAGATTGATTGTCATTATCTGAATAGTGTAGACACGTATCCAGCGATGATTGGACGCGTGGATGAAAAAGGACATGTGACTGGGTGCAAGAAGATCGTGTGTACGAAGCAGCAGGTAGAACAGTATGCGTTGGAGTTTCTGTGTGAGACACCAACGGAAGAATACGCAGATACCATCGGTATGAAATGGTGGGGACCGGCGAAGGAGTCGGACACACCGGTAGAAGACAGCGGTATTGCGATTGAACCTGGCTTTATTAGTATGGCGAATCTGGTTAGTGCAAAGAATGCACAGATGTATGAGGAAGTGGACAAGCCGATCGCAATGCAGAAATTGCAGGAATACAACAAAGCATTCTATGCGGAAGAGCGGAAAGTGAAGGAACCGAAAGCAATCCTCGGAAGTGTTTTGGAATTACAGATATAAGCAGGATAAGAAAAAGGGTTGAAACATAGTTGTTTCAACCCTTTTTTATGGATACAGAATCTATCAATTATTCCATAGCTGCTTTTAATGCGGCGTCTAAATCCTCTAAGATATCATCGATGTTCTCCAGACCAACAGAGAAACGAACCATACCAGCATCAATACCAGCTGCAACAAGCTGCTCGTCGGATAACTGGCGATGTGTTTCACTTGCTGGATGCAGGACACAGGTACGGATATCTGCAACATGCACTTCGTTGGAGGCAAGCTTTAATGAATCCATGAATTTTGCCGCAGCCGGACGTCCGCCCTTGATGATAAAGGAGATAACACCGCAGGATTTGCCACCGAGATATTTTTCTGCAAGTGCATGGTTTGGATCAGAAGGAAGTGCTGGACAACTGACACTGACAACTGCGTCACTCTTTTCAAGGTATTCTGCAACTGCCATTGCATTTTCTGTATACTGCTTCATACGAACTGGAAGAGTCTCTAATCCGAGATTCAACAGGAATGCAGAATGTGCGGCTGGATATACACCGAAGTCACGCATGAGCTGCATTCTTGCCTTGACGATATATGCCATATTGCCATAAGATTTTGTATAGCAGGTTCCATGGTAGGATTCGTCAGGCTCGACAAGCTCTGGGAACTTGCCATTATCCCAGTTGAACTTGCCGCTGTCTACGATGACACCGCCGATCTGAACGGCATGTCCATCCATATATTTACTTGTGGAATGTACGACGATATCAGCACCGAAGTCAAAAGGTTTACAGAGAATCGGAGTTGCAAATGTGTTGTCTACGATCAATGGAACTCCCATTGCATGTGCAATATTTGCGAAACGCTCAATATCAAATACAGTCAGCGCCGGGTTTGCGATTGTCTCGCCAAACACGAGCTTTGTATTCTCTTTAAAACAGGCCTTGATCTCATCGTCAGACATATTTTTATCCACGTAGATACATTCAATGCCAAGCTTCTTCAAAGTGAAAGAGAACAGATTGATCGTGCCGCCGTAGATTTCAGGGGTACTGATGATGCTGTCACCAGCCTGACAGATATTTAAGATGGAAAGCAAGGTAGCTGCCTGTCCGGAAGTGGTACACATGGCACCGACACCACCTTCCAGGGCTGCAATTTTCTCCTCGACTGCCATGACTGTTGGATTGGCAAAACGGGAATAACAGAGTCCTTTTGTTGGATCATCAAAGATGCCGGCAACTTCTGCGGCAGATTCGTACACATACGTTGTACTTTGGACGATAGGCAGAACACGAGGCTCGCCATTCTTTGGTGTATAGCCTGCATGCAGGCATTTTGTTTCATCTTTCATTGTAATAAAACCCTCCTATGGTATATAGTAGTTACTATGATTTAATGTAACATAAATACTATATTAATACAACAGTCGGGTGTAAGCGAGAGCTTTGCATGTTATTTCGCGAAATAACGACGAAAAAAATGAGAAATTCTGAAAAAATTGCTTGCAAAATAAAATTCCGTATGGTAATATCTAACTCTGTGATATATTTTTATATTCCTTGCTTCCGACCAGTTCGGAGGCCAATAGACCATAAGGAGGTGCAATAACATGAACAAGTATGAATTGGCGTTGGTTGTTAGCGCAAAGATTGATGATGACGCAAGAACTGCTGTTGTAGATAAGGCTAAGGCTATTATCGAGAAGGCAGGCGGCACAATCACAAACGTTGACGAAAAAGGCAAGCTGAGATTAGCATACGAGATTCAGAAGATGAAGGAAGGTTTCTACTACTTCATCCAGTTTGATGCAAACGCTGAAGCTCCAGCTCAGATCGAAGCAAGTGTTCGTATTATGGAATCTGTTCTCAGATATCTTTGTGTTAGACAGGACGCAGAGTAATAGTTAGGAGGATTTCCGATGAACAAAGTAATTTTGATGGGTCGTTTAACTCGTGATCCGGAAGTTAGATATTCACAGGCTGCAGAGCCTTTAGCAATCGCAAGATATACACTTGCAGTTGACCGTAGATTCCAGAGAAGAGACAATTCTGGAAATGAGCAGACAGCAGATTTTATCTCCTGTGTTGCATTTGGCAGAAACGGAGAGTTTGCTGAGAAGTATTTGAAGCAGGGTACAAAGATTGCGATTACAGGTCGTATTCAGACAGGCAGCTATACCAATAAGGACGGCAATAAAGTTTATACAACAGAAGTTGTCGTAGAAGAGCAGGAGTTTGCAGAGAGCAAGAATGCATCTGGAAACAACGGCGGTGGATATCAGCAGGAAGACAGACCGGCACCTGGTAATGCCAGTGCAGATGGATTCATGGATATTCCAACAGGATTGACAGGCAACGATTTACCATTTAAGTAAGGAAATTAAATGGAGGTAATTAGTAATGGCTTACAATAAGACAGAGAAGAGCGATCGTCCAGACGCTCCTATGAAGAGAAGACCAATTCGTAGAAGAAAAAAGGTCTGTGTATTCTGTGCAGAGAAGAATGCAGTAATTGATTACAAGGATACAAACAAGCTTAAGAGATACATCTCTGAAAGAGGTAAGATTCTTCCTAGAAGAATTACTGGTAACTGTGCAAAGCATCAGCGTGCACTTACAGTTGCAATCAAGAGAGCAAGACACGTAGCTCTTATCCCTTACGTTGTAGAGTAAGAAGAACGTATAAAACTCCAATTTGCGGATTTCCGCAGATTGGAGTTCTTTTTTGTCATAATATATACGAATTGATACAAATTAGATACATTTTCATGGTAAGATAAGAACAGTAAAATAAAGGATACTGTGAGGAGATTGTGGTGAGAAAGATAAGAAAAAGACGAATGGCAGCCGTGATGGTACTCTGTGTGGGACTGCTCAGCGGATGTGCCGGCAAAACCCAGACGGATGATCTTGTGATCACGATACCGGAATATGAGAAAATTACATACACAACCGAGCCAGTCGTGCATGGAGACATTGCGCCGGTGCTCGATCTGCGATTGAAATCAGAACAGTTTGAACGGAAAGAATACTATCCTGATCATGATGAGATGGAGGTTGATCAGGTATTTGTCCATGTTGGAGATGTCGTGCAAAATGGAGACACACTTGTCACCTTCTCTTCGGAGGATATAACGGAGGAACGAAGACAGTATGAAAACCGTGTGGAAGAGGATGCGCTTCTGATCGACCATTATACGAAGCTGGATGCAATTAATCAGACAGATGAACACCAGGAGAGTATCGAGCAGTTAAAGAAAGACCAGGAGATTGCAGGACTGTACATCAAAGATCTGGACGCAAGACTGGAAGCTTATACGATTAAGGCAGAGGGAAGCGGCATTGTGAGCAGCCTGTCGGATATGCTTGATTATGGAACCGTGTATGCCGGAGATGCAGTTGTAACGATCCTGTATGGCTCGGACAATTATACTACGACGACAGAGGATGATTATGCGTTTGAGGTAGGACAGACATTTACGGCAACTTTTGGCGTTGGAAGCTATGAGGTCAGATTGACAGCGATTGATGTGCTGGCGTCGGATACGGATGCCGGGATGAAACGGCAGCTTACATTTACATTGGTTGACTCAGCGAAACGGCCAAGCTCGGATTCACTGAATCTGGAGATCGAGAAAAATGTGCTCAAGAATGTCCTGTATGTACCAGAGGATGCAATCGTGTATGTGGGAAATGACAATTACGTCTATGTGCTGGATGAAGACGGATTCCGACATGGCGTACAGGTGCAGACTGGGGCAACGATTGATGGCTATACAGTGATTGAAGATGGTTTAAAAGAGGGCGACAAGGTGGTGATTGCAAAATGAGAATCGGACAGAAACTAAAACGACAGCTGGGATTTTTGATGAGTGTACTCTGCGCGGTCTCTCTGGTTGCCTGTGGAACGAAATATGCAGATGCGCCAGCTTTGCTGGAACCGGTATCTGGAACGGAATCGTACCGGGAAGTATCTGTGGGAGATGTAGGCGATCTGAAAATCGCATATGGATCGATCGTGCCAACAGAACATGCGGTGTTCTGGACGACACAGGTCAGCGTGGCAGAAGTCCTTGTCGACGTTGGAGATTATGTGGAAGCTGGACAGGTGGTAGCTACTGCGGATCTGGAAGCGGCACAAAAGGCAAAACAGGATCTGGAAGAAGCCCGGAGTCTGCTCGTGCAAAAACGTGAGCTGGAGGTGCAGAAACAACAGCTCACGATACAGAAGCTGAATCTAAAACAGGCGGGAGAAAATCAACTGGGAGATTCTGACAGTGCTGCGAAAACAGGAAAAGAGATCGAGACGGAACAGGAAAATGCCAATTATGATGAACTGCTTTACAAGCACCAGCTTGCCGATTACGATGATCAGATTCAGAAGCAGCAGGAGATCATTGAAGATGGAACCCTCAAGGCAACTGCAAGCGGGTATGTTTCTTATGTGCGTCAGTTTACATATGGCAATCAGGTTACAAGCTCGATGAATGTTATCACGATTGCAGATTATGAGGATACATATATTCAGATACAGAATACAACGATCAAAGACAAGCTTCTGGAGAAATACGACCGTTATTATACGATACAGGATGGCGCGAAAATTTCGCTTCGGGAGTATGCCTATACAACACAGGAGCGCCTGACAGCCGAAAATCAGCAGAAATATCCGGCACTTCGAATGCAGTATGAGGATGCTCAAAAGAGCGCGCCAGTCGGTTCTGTAATCGCCGTTTATCTCGTCAGAGACCGCGTGGAAGATGTCCTGTATGTCGGAAACGATTCTATCTATGAGGACGATCAGGGATCATTTGTCTATGTAAAAAATGGGGAGCAGCGCGAACAGCGCTACATTGAGACAGGAGTCAGTGACACGGTAAATACAGAGGTGATATCCGGGCTTTCTGAGGGAGAAAAAGTGTATTATACATCAGAGGCTGCATGGCCGGATGCATATGAGGAATATACGGTAAGTGCTCCAACGAATTATGATTCGATGTTTTATACAAACCGCTATGCGATTGCAGATACGATGCGGATCAATTACACATCTCCATATGAAGGTACAATTCAGGAAATCTGTGTATCCAATGGAGATTATGTGCAAAAGGGCGATGTGTTACTCAAGGTTCGAACGAATGAAGGCAGCGCGAAGCTGGCGGAGATGCGGTCAGGAATTGAGGATATGAAAGAAAATCGCACGAAAGCAGTGCAGGCACATGAGAATACACTTCAGTCGCTGCAACAGGAAAAGCAGGCAGCGTTGACTGCCGGACAGACACCACTTGCAACCGGTACGGATGCACAGAAAGCAACCGACGGTGATGCAGAAGAACAGGCAAATCCGAATCTTTCATCTATGCTGGATGTCGATATTCAGATTGAGAATCTGGATTTTCAGATACAGACGCTGGATTATACATATCAGCTCAAGCAGTCAGAGGAAGCATATACGGAGGCAAGCTGTAACAATGACGGAACAGGTGTTATGTCAATCTGCGCTGAGCAGGAGGGCGAGGTGTTGGATTTCTGGAGAGACACCGGAGGCAAGCTGGAGCTTGACTCGGATATTCTGGCGATTGATACGCCGGTGAAGGAGAAATTGGCATTGTATGGTGGAAACAGCAAGGTTGCGAACGGGACACCTGTATCGGTGCAGGATGAGGAAAGTGGAAAGACGATACAGGGCATCATCTGTGGTTCTAACGGAATCACGGAAGGAACAAAGGAAGAGTATTATGTCACGACGGTAGGGAATCGTGTCTATATCACGCAGAGTCTGACGGACGACAGCCGGATGTACTATGTGAAATTAGACGGGAACGCATCCGTGGAGGATATGACCGGAAGTCAGATAATTTCCTATCCGCTGATTTCTTATTCGGATGTGTACACGATTCCGGCAGATGCGCTCTACACAGAGAAGGCGAACTCAGGCAAGGAGACATCCGGGGATTTCTATTATGTGTGGAAAATCGTAGATGGAAATATCGAGAAACAATATGTGGATGCAGCAATCTGCAACAGCGCACAGGATACATCCAAATATAAAAAGGGCGATGTAGTGGCATGTATATTTAATGGTATTTCGGAGGGAGATATACTGGCGGGACCAGTTTCAGAGGAAGAGGAGTAAAAGATGATACGGTTCGTTTTACAAAAAATTAAAAACAAAAAATGGTTGACGACCTGCCTGCTTCTGGGACTTGTCTTCCTTGTGGCGGCGGTTTCCTGTCAGCCAATGTTCAAGGCAGGCTCGCTCAACAAGATGCTGCTGGACAGCTTTCATAATGCAGGTGAGGAAGCAGAGGCATATCCGACGGTGATCGGAAGAACAGGTGCTTATGTGACGGAGAAACGTCAGACAGCTGCGGCTGTGCTCGACGGTGTGAAAGGGTATCAGCAGACATGGGAGAAATATCTTGGATCCATAAAGGCGGTGAATACGCAGACTATTCTGACGCTGGATGAACAGTCCGCACAGGGCGCGTATGGTGGAAAAGGAAAATATCTGAGGGTATCGTATATGCCGGATATGCTGGCACATACACAGGTGCTTGTCGGCGAGGACTACGATGCGTATGCTGAGAATCTGTATGGCTGTATGTTGTCCGAGAGTGTGATGGATGCCTGCGGCTTTACAGTCGGTGAGACATTGGAATTCCCACTTTGGACAGATGCAGACGGGGAAACGCTGAAGCTGCAGATCTGTGGTATCTTCAAGGAGACGGACAGCACAGACACCTTCTGGTATACAGCGCCGAATACGATGGAACAGGAGATGTTTGTAAGTGAGGAAACCTTTGATGCCATCGTGAAGCAGTTTGCACCGGAAAAGATCAACTATGCGACCAATGTGCTGCTTGATTATACGAAGATCAATCAGAAGAATGTAGCAGATGTGCAATATTATATCGAGCAATTTCATAAGGAGGATGAGAGCTTTACCGATTCGTTCCTGAATCTGCTCAAGCAGTACCAGAAGGACAAGAAAACGATAGATATCACGCTCTGGGTATTGGAGCTTCCATTGCTTGGTCTGGTGCTTGCATTTATCTATATGGTGACTGGACAGATCATCGACACAGAACAGGGCGAGATCGCCATGATGCGGAGCCGGGGATACCGCCGCAGCCAGATTGTAGCGCTCTATGCATTGCAGGCGTGTATTCTCTGTCTGGTGGCAATGCTGATTGGAACGCCACTTGGATATGGACTTTGTAAGCTGGCTGCATCGACCACAGATTTCCTGACGTTCCATGCAGGGAATCTCTCGATGTATCATTTTACACCAGTGATGCTTGTCTATGGACTGGCGGCGTCTGCCGTTGGAATTCTGTTCATCCTGATTCCGGTCGTGATTCATTCCGGGGTATCGATCGTACAGCAAAAATCTGATCAGAAGATCAACAAGAAGATGTTCTGGGAAAAATATTTTCTGGATATCGTGTTGCTTGGTGTTTCAATCTATCTGCTTCACAATTTCAATCAGGAGATTGATAAGATTCGTGCACGGGCACTGCTTGGGGCGAAGATGGATCCGTTGATCTTCTTAGATTCTGTATTGTTTATCGTGGCGATGGGACTTGTTGTGCTGCGGTTGCTGCATTATCTTGTGCAGCTTGTCTATCATATCGGCAGAAAAAAGTGGCGTCCGGCAGTGTACGCGTCGTTCTTACAGATCACGCGGAACTTCCGCAAGCAGGGCTTTATCTCGGTATTTTTGATTCTGACCGTGGCGATGGGACTGTTCAATGCCAATGCGGCGCGCACGATCAACCAGAACTATGAAAACCGGATCCGCTATGCAGATGGAGCCGATATCCGTTTGCAGGAGACATGGAAGATGCAGGCATTTTATGTGTCTGCCAATGATATCGACTATAACTATGTGGAGCCAGATCCGGTCAAATATGACGAGCCGGTCAAGCAGGGACTTTGCACGAGCATGGCAAAGGTAATCCGAACCAACAATATATCGGTAAGCCGGGGAAAAACGAAGATTGCTAACTGTGAGTTCATGGGAATCCATACAAAAGATTTTGGTGAGACTGCGTATTTGCAGGAGGAACTAAACAGAGACGTTCATTGGTATACATATTTAAATGAACTGGCACAGCAGGAAAATGGTGTGATTCTGTCGAAGAATCTGGCAGCGGCACTGGAGGTCAAAGTGGGGGATGTTGTGGATTGTTCCAGATATGGGGATTCCGTGATGAAGAAGGAGACGGTGCGCGGTACGATCAGCGGAAAGGTTGTAGCGGTTGTAGATGCGTGGCCGGGTTTTGTACAGTATACATATGAGGATGGAGAAGAAACCGAGCATTATCTGATCGTCGCAAACTATGCGAAAACGGTGCAGAGCTTCAAGATTTCTCCATATGAGATATGGTACAAGCTGGCAGATGGCGTGGACAGTGATGCGGTACGGGCTGTGATCGACGCGAGTGGAACGAAGTTGTCGGCATATACCGCTTTGGACCGGGATATTGATGCGATGAAGGAAACAGCGATGATACGCATTACAAACGGAATGTTCACTTTGAGCTTTGTCATTGCACTGATTCTATGTATGATTGGATTCCTGATTTACTGGATTTCATCGATCCGGCAGCGGGAATTGTTATTTGGTGTATATCGGGCGATGGGCTTAAGCGAGAAGGAGATAAACCGTATGCTTGTAAACGAGCATCTGTTTTCCACATTGCCATCGATTCTGGCAGGTGGTGCCTGCGGCGGTGTGGCGACATATCTGTTTGTGCGGTTATTTGGTGTGATTTATCTGCCGCAGAAACATAACTTAAGCATCTATGTCTATCTCGACCAGATGGATGTGTTGAAGCTTGTCGCGGTGCTCCTGGTTATGATTTTGCTGTGTATCGTGATCCTGCGGCGGCTGGTACGGAGTCTGAATATCACGCAGGCATTGAAATTAGGAGAGGAGTAGGAGTTTCGCTTATGAATATCATTGAAGCAAGAAATATTACACGGATGTTCCCGGTTGGTGACGGCGAATTCTACGCCTTGAAGCATGTTGATATTGATATACCGGCAGGGAAACTTACGATATTGAAGGGACGTTCTGGAAGTGGAAAGACCACATTGATGAATATATTAAGTGCCCTGGATGCACCGACAGAGGGAGATGTCAGTTTCGATGGACAGGTGTATTCGGAGATGGAAGATGCACAGAAGGAACAACTGCGAAGAAAAGAAATTGGGTTTGTCTTTCAGGCAGTTGCGTTGATCCCGATTATGAATGCATATGAGAATGTGGATTTTGCAATGCGGCTGGCAGAACCGGAGCTGACCGCGAAGGAGGTTGACGAACGAATCAGGGAGACACTTGCCTTGGTCGGAATGGAAGAGCGTATGCGGCATATGCCGGGACAGATGTCCGGTGGAGAGCAACAGCGGGTCGCAATCGCGCGGGCAGTGGCACACCGGCCGAAGGTTGTGTTTGCAGATGAACCGACCGGAGCGCTGGATACCGAGTCTGGACTTCGGGTCATGCAGTTGTTCCGAAACCTGATCGAGAAAGAAGGCGTGACGATCGTTATGACAACACATGATCCAAACCTGATGGAGCTTGGCGATGTTGTCTATGAGTTGGAGGATGGTGAGATTATTGACAGACAAATACGAGAATGATACATTGGAAGATAGGAAAAACGACATGGCGGAGGAGGCAGATCTGGCGGAAACTGCCCCTCTGATCGTCTGCGATTCTCTCGTGAAGATCTATAAGACAAAAGAGGTTGAGGTGCTTGCTTTGCAGGGACTTGACCTGACGGTCAACCGCGGGGAGCTGATGGCAATCATCGGGAAGAGTGGAAGCGGAAAAAGTACGCTTATGAATATCGTTGGAGGTCTGGAAGTGCCATCCGCCGGACGGATCATCGTGGATGGACAGAATCTGGCGGAATTTACAGAGCGTCAGATGGTGCAGTACCGGAAGAAACAGATCGGGTTTGTATGGCAGAAGAGCGGACGGAATCTGTTTCCGTATCTGACTTCGCTGGAAAATATTGAGGCACCAATGCTTGCAATCCATAAAAGCGCGAAGAAACGGCGGGAGAAGGCAGAGGAATTGCTGGCGTTAGTTGGCATGGAGCATAAACGGGATTCTTACCCGGCACAGATGTCTGGTGGAGAACAGCAGAGAGTGGCAATCGCAGTCGCGCTTGCAAACGAGCCGGAAATCCTGCTCGCCGATGAGCCGACCGGAGCGGTTGATACAAAGACTTCTTCGAACATTCAGGATCTGTTCCGGAAGTTAAACCGGGAGCTTGGACTTACGATCATCATAGTCACGCATGATATGAAACTTGCACATAAGGTAGACCGTGTTGTCATGATTTCGGATGGCAAGATCAGTACAGAGAAGATCCTGAAACAGCATTACCGGGATATGCTGGATCAGTTGGAATTACCGGATATGACGGATGAGACACATGAGGAATATTCCGTGCTGGATAAGGCACATCGTGTGCAGCTGAGCGATGATATGCTTGCGGCAGCAGGCATTGATACGAACAAGGTCAAGGTGCGCATCGAGGATGGACGCGTCGTGATCGAGGCGGAGGAAAAGAAGGAATGATTAAGATACTGGTAGTGGAGGATGAACGCGCGATTTCGGATCTCATTCGGATGAATCTGGAGGATGCCGGATATGCCTGCACCTGTGTATATGATGGTATGGCGGCAGCGGATCAGATAGAGACACAGACGTTTGATCTGGTTTTACTGGATATCATGCTGCCGAAGGTAAATGGATATGAATTGTTGGAATATATCAAGCCGACGGGAACGCCGGTGATTTTTCTGACAGCAAAGGCAGGACTGGATGATCGTGTCAGGGGATTAAATCTCGGTGCTGAGGATTATATCGTGAAACCGTTTGAGATCGTGGAGTTGATCGCGCGTGTACAGGTTGTGCTGCGGCGGTTCCATAAGGATGCGACAAAGCTTGTGTATGGCGATCTTGTCATCAATACGGATAATCGCACGGTGCTGCGGGACTGTGTACCAGTCGAACTGACACCAAAAGAATTTATGCTGCTGGAGATATTTGTGCGCAACAGAAATATTACCCTGTTTCGGGACAAAATCTACGAGCTTGTCTGGGAAAATGACAGCTACGGTGATACGCGTACCCTCGATCTGCATGTACAGCGTCTCCGTAAGAAACTTGGTCTGACCGATAAGCTGAGGACGATTTACAAAGTTGGATACCGGCTGGAAGATTAAAGGAATAGAGAAGATTCGTGAAGTTTCGTTATAAAGTTGTAATTATCAATATCATATTATTATCGCTTGGAATTGGAACCGTCGGATTCTTTATGATCCGTCGGAATTTCCAGCTTGCGCTTGATGCACAGATCAAAACCTCGATCGAGGAAAACAATCTGCTGCAATCGACGATCGAGTATCGTTTGCTCGATACGATCAATTCATCCCCATCGAATCTTGTATATCAGATGAAGAATTTAAGTGCCGATGTCGTAGGTAAAATGGGCGGAAACAACAAAGGTGTCTATGTGTTCTACGATGGTGCGGAGGTTGTGCATTCTGCGGCAGACGACAATAAACTTTCCTGCCCGGAGGAGCTGTGGAGTACCGCAGTGATCGGGCAGAAGCAGTACATGATCACGAAGGAAGCCGGGCGGTATTATCTGTTTTCCTGTTCAACAAGTCTGGTTCAGGACAAAAAGATGAATATTATCAATGCGCGGGATATCACCGAGACATATCAGCTGGTGGAGAATGAACGGCGGTATTTTGTCCTGCTTTTAGGTATTGTCGTGCTTTGCTGTACGGTGGCAGTGTTTGTGATTACATATCTTCTGACGAAGCCTTTGGAGACGCTGAACCGGGCGTCGAAGAAGTTTGGAGAGGGCGATTACGAGAGCCGCGTGCATCTGCGCAGTCACGATGAAGTAGGTACACTGGCACAGACCTACAACCAGATGGCGGATGCAGTGTGTGAGCATATGGATGAACTGCAGGGAATGGTGACACGACAGGAACAGTTCGTGGCAGATTTCACGCATGAGGTCAAAACGCCGATGACAACGATCATCGGGTATGCGGACATGCTGCGTTCCAAGGAGATGAAAAGGGAGAATCAGGTGCTTGCGGCATCGTATATTTTCCATGAAGGAAAACGTCTTGAGGCAATGTCGATGAAGCTGTTTGATTTTATTTACACGAAACACAGAAAGATTGAGTTTCAACTGATCTCGGTTGTGAACTTCATGCAGGAGGTTACGGAGAGTGTGACGCCAATCCTGGCGCAGAAGAACCAGACGCTTGTCTGTACGACGGTGGAAGCGAGGATCGAGGGAGACAGCAATCTTTTGAAATCCGCATTTATCAATATTATAGACAACGCCAGAAAGGCGTCAGAGCAAGGAAGTGAGATTCGGTTCTTTGCGAAGCAGACGGACGATGGCGTGCAGATTGGCGTGCAGGATTTTGGTGTTGGTATCAGTGAAGAACATTTACAAAGAATCTTCGATGAGTTTTATATGGTAGATAAATCGCGTTCACGGAAAGAGGGCGGTGCGGGACTTGGACTTTCGCTTGCGGCATCTATTGTGGAAAGCCATGGGGAGAAGCTGGAGATCGAAAGTACAGTTGGAGAAGGCACAACAATGTGGGTGGTATTTCATGAAAAAAATCTTACAGAACAATAAAATACGCGTCGGACTGTTATTTGTCTGTTGTGCGCTGATCGTCGTGCTAAGCATCGTAGCACCGAAATATCTGCTTGCACGGACGCTTACGGAACAGACGAATCACGTCGAGGTGGCACCGGAGGAATATTATCTGGAAGCGGGAACGATGATGTCACGCAATACATCCTCAAATCTCTCGGCTGTCGATCGGATCAAGCTGATCTCCGGCACATGGGACAGTAACATGACAAAATGCGATATCACAGAGGGCTTTCTGGATGAAGTCGAAGCGGTGGAACTTGCGAAGAAGCAGTTGGATGTCTATTACAAGCAGGGTGTGTATCCGTATTCCGTGCAGATCCAGTATGACAATCTGTATTCATATTCGTCAGAACTTTACTGCTACACGGACACCAGCTTTGATACCTATGCGGCATATCTCTGGAAGATCACATTTACGAAGTATGATAACAGCGTGGAGAATATCGTTTATATGACAGAGAGTGGGACAATCCTGCTTGCATGGACAAACAACACGAAGTTTGCGCAGACAACAACACTTCTGGACTTCTATGAAAATGTGCAGATACGGGATGTCCTTGGGGAAAATAAGCTGTACACGGCGAGCGCGGTGGAGTATATGCCAGTTGCTTCTGTGACGATTCCTTACCCGGACGCAGAGGAGATAAAAGAAATTAAAAATGGAGCATTGATCACACTCCGGGTATCTGGTGACTTAGAGAACCTACAGGCATTGCAATATACGACGGAGCATGGACAGGGAATTGTCCTGATGCCATTACAGAACAACAAATGATATATTTTCTCATATATAATTCTTGATTTTCATAATAAGTTCCTGTATGATGCATATAGTTAGCTTAGACTAACTTATATGCATCAAGGTGAGGAAACGATATGCCGATACAGGAACTGGTTCAAATCAAACAATCAAACGATCTCGAAAAAAACACAGCCGTGATGATGGCGGTCAATTGTGCACCGGTGATCAAGGGAAGCAAGGCTTCGAATCTGATCACAGTGACAATGCAGGAGTTTTACATGATCCGGAAGCTTGTGCGGGGAACAGGGATTTCTTATCATCTTCTAAAAATCAAAGCGAATAAATTCATGTTATTTTTGTATCGGAGAGAAGCACTCAAACGCTACATTCTATCTGAGAAGGTACAGAAATTTCTGCGTGGTTATGGCTATCCGGCAGATGATTTTTCTGCGATGCTGCATAGACTGTTTTCGCGTGTGGAACAGTATAGCAGAGGAGAGATTGCATATCCACATGAGATGGGAGCTTTCCTGGAGTATCCGATCGAGGACATCTTAGGATTTATGGAGAATGATGGAGAAAATTTTTCCTTTTACGGATATTGGAAGGTTTATCACAATGAGCAGGAGATGACACAGTTGTTTCAGCGTTTTGACGAGGAACGGGAGCATGTGCTGCAGGAGATTCTGGAGGGTAAGACAATCCGGGAGATCGCAGTCTGAGCTGTGACTTGCAAAACGCCAAATATATAACAAAAAGAAAGGGATAAGTTATGAGCAAAGTAAGTATTGTATATTGGAGCGGAACAGGAAATACAGCCATGATGGCAGGCAGTATCGCAGACGGTGTAGCAGCCGCAGGCGGTGAGGCAGAGCTGATCACGGTAGATCAGGCAAGCGTTGATGCATTGAAGGATGCATCCGTGATCGCACTTGGCTGTCCATCTATGGGCGCAGAGCAGCTGGAAGAGACACAGATGGAGCCATTTATGTGTGAGCTTGATGGCGTGATCGCTGGAAAGCAGATTGCACTGTTTGGTTCTTACGGCTGGGGCAACCAGGAGTGGATGCGTGACTGGGAGGATCGTATCGTTGCAGATGGCGCAACAGTTGTAAATGGCGAAGGTATCGCAGTAAACGGAACACCTGGTCCGGACGCAGAAGATGAACTGAAGGCACTTGGTCAGACACTCGCAAGTCTGTAATAATTGCGATTATTTAATATTTATCTGGAATAGATACAAATTTGATACATTCCTATGCTACACTGAAACCATCAAATCAGAAGGGGGAGGAATCCGAGATGAAACGATGGATAAAAGTGCTATGCATAGGAATGTTTTTTTCGCTATTAACCGGATGTGGAAAAAAACGGGGCGATGTTGGCGCAGATTATCAGAAAAATGCTGAGGGAGGTACATTTGAGGCGGGAGAACCAACGAATATAAGCTATCAGGTTGCCGGAAATAACAATGTGACATTTACGGTCGATGCCGATGTGACAGGAGGCGAGCGGCTCTCTGGCAGCCGGTGCTATGGAGCAAAACCACAGGTGCTCGATGACGCGTATGTGGAAGCAAAGGTATATCCGGTATTTGATGTGGGAACGGCACAGTCGGTAAAACCATATATGGTATGTACAGATAAAGAGATGGATGACCGAAGAGATGCTCTTTGGGCAGAGATAGACAAGGTGTATCAACAACCGGCATCCCAGACGGATGCCGTTTCTGAGATCTGGAGGTATGGGTATTTTGCGGATATGAGTGAGTTGAATTGCAGTATGGACACGAAGGGACAGGCGACGCATACAATTTTGACAGGGGAAGAAAAAGTGGATCCGAGAATACCGGTTACAGCAACCAACCAGAAAACCTATAGCTATGTCGATGCAGAAGGTAAGGATATCAGCCGGGCAAGAGTGGATGGTGAAATCGATGGTCTGCCATATGTATATGAAACGTATTATCGGGCGGCTTCGGACAGCGAAGAAAATGTAAACTGGGTTACCTTATATATGCGGTACGACAGATATCGGAAGCAGATCCTTGTGCGACCGAAGGAGGACGGGGATGAAATCCCGGATCTGGGTGAGGCGGATGCACAGGCGGTTGCAGATGCATTTTTACAGAAGCTTGGATATGGAGACTTTGTATGTTGTGGAACGGAGATTGGTGCTTATAGGGAAAGGGACGAAGACCCTGATACGATGAGTGCCAATCTGATTGATCACTGGTATTGCTTTTCCTATAGCCGGAAGGTGGATGGGATTTCTGCAGCGGTTACAGCAGGTGTCAATGATTTACGGTTTGGCGTATCGGGGGAGCTGACAGCTCCGCAGGAGACCATCGATGTTACGGTGGATGCACAGGGCGTTGCAACTGTGAAGATACAGGCAAATCAATATGAATTAGAGGAAGAAGGAACCGGTATCACGTCCTATCTTACCTTTGAACAGGTGGATGCAGCCGCTCAGAAATATATGAGTGAATATAAACAACCGGACTATATCACGAAGAATGTGACACAGGCGATCATCATAACACATGTAAAGCTAAATTATGCCTATGTGCGTTATACAGATGGAAACTACAATATGATCCCTGTGTGGGCATACTATGGATATCAGTTTGAACAAAATCCATATCAAGAAAGATACAGTGGAGATGCTTCACCGCGGGAATGTTTCATGTTTGGAGTCAGTGCGGTGGATGGACAGATTATCGAGGGCGTGTATTCCAAGGTTGTAGCAAATCCGTTTGATCTATAAAAAGGGGAGGATAGTATCATGAGACGATGGAATAAAGTGATCTTCTTAGGGGTAACATGTCTGGCGCTTGCCGGCTGCGGAAAAGACCGGGGCGATGAACTGGCGAAGGACTACCAGAAGAACGACGAGCTGGCGAGTGATACATCTGCAGATGCAGATATTACAGGACATCTGACCTATGAGCTTATCAGTGATTCCGGAATCACATTCACGGTGGATGCCGATGCGACAGGCGGTGGAAAGCTTGCAGAAAGTCACTGCTATGGGGCAAAACCTGTGGAAGTGGATGAGGCATATCTAAAGGAGCATGTCTATACAATATTTGACGAGGGGACTTTGCAGCAGGTCAAACCGTATGAGGTGTGCAGTCAGCAGGAGCTTGCAAACAGACAGAATCAATTACTTCAAAGACAGCAGGAATTACAGTTACAGACAGATACGGAGAACAGTTCCGTTCATGCAATATGGGAAAATGGTATTCAGTCGGATTTGGAAACGGAGGACTGGCTTGCAGATCAACGGGATGAGTCAATGGTCACAGAGGAAACAGGAAAGGCTATTTATACATATGAGATTGCAGATGGAATCACGACGAGTCTTGCTCGCGTGGATGGTGAAATCGATGAGATCCCGTATGTATATACATGTGCATATTATGACTCGAATGCATATCCTTATTCCAGCATGCGTTACATGCGGTATGATATGTATTCGTATGAAGCGAAAATTACAGTGCGGCCGAAAACAGAGGAAGATGCCGTGGAGGGGCTGGATATAAGAGAGGCGGAGGCAAAGGCCGATGAGTTTCTTGCAAAACTTGGATATGACGATTTCACATGCTTTGAAACCGGTATTGGAGCAAAACTCGTTGCAAATGAAGATGCCGCATCTATGAATCCGAGTACGTTGAACGATTGTGCGTACTGCTTTAGTTACACTCGTACGAGGGATGGAATTCCGGTAGCTGGGACACCCGGTGCATATAATTTTACATTTGGAATTGCCAATCAACTGCCGGCTTCGGAAGAGGTGATCACGGTTGCGGTAGATGTTGACGGCGTGGCTGTGGCAGATATACAGTCAGCGCCATATGACGTGGAAGAGACCGGAATCGGAATTGAAAGTGTTCTTACCCTGGAACAGGTGGATGCAGCGGCGCAGAACTATATGCAGAAATTTGAAAAGACGAATGCCTATGCAGATGTCCATAAGATAATGATAGACCGGGTGGAGCTAAATTATGTCTATGTGTGTTATACGGATGGAAAATGTAATGTGATTCCGATATGGGCGTATTATGGATCTACGAGAGAAGGGGGAAAAGAGCGATATCTGTTTGGAGTCAGTGCCGTGGACGGTCAGATCGTGGAAGGGCAGTATATGTATTATTTAGATCTTACATTCACAGTATAATGAAGCCGGCTGTTTATTTATTTGACGGATAAATAGACGATATCGAGATTCTATTGGAGAGTGCGTTGCACTCTCCTTTTTTTTATGGTAAAATTTCAGTGGTTTAGTTTGGAAAAACGAGTAAAATATAAAATAAACGAAAAAAAGATGGAAGGTGAGCATATGCGTCTTCATTTTACGAAGATGGAAGGGCTTGGCAATGACTATGTCTATGTCAATTGTTTCAAGGAAAAAGTAGAGCATCCGTCGGAGCTTGCAGTGCGGGTATCAGACCGGCATTTCGGAATTGGCTCAGATGGACTGATCCTGATCAAGCCGTCGGAGGTGGCGGATTTCAAGATGGATATGTACAATGCGGACGGCACGCAGAGTGAGATGTGTGGAAACGGCATCCGCTGCGTCGGAAAGTATGTGTATGATTATGGGCTGACGGATAAAACTTCCGTGTCCATCGAGACGCTGGCAGGTATTAAATATCTGGAGTTTACATTTGGCGATGAGGAGAAAAACGGACGGAAGACAGTAGAACTTGTGCGTGTCAATATGGGAGCCCCGATTCTTGCACCAGAGGACGTACCAGTGGATCTGCCGGATGCAGGGGATATCGTGCAGGATTATCCAATCATGGTAGCGGGAAAAGAATACCGCATTACCTGCGTATCCATGGGTAACCCACATTGTGTGAGCTTCGTGGACGACGTCGACAACTTCCCGTTGGAGGAAGTAGGACCGCTGTTCGAGAACAATCCAATCTTTCCGCGTCGTGTCAATGCAGAGTTTGTCGAGCTAGTCAGCCCGACGTATGCGAAGATGCGTGTATGGGAGCGTGGAACCGGCGAGACACTTGCCTGTGGAACCGGTACCTGTGCGACTGCCGTTGCCTGCATCTTAAATGGCAAGACAGAAGATGAAGTGACAGTGAAGCTGCTTGGCGGCGAGCTTATCATCCGCTGGGACCGCGACGCGAACATCATCTACATGACAGGCCCTGCTAAGGTCGTCTTCGATGGTGAAATTGAAGTATAGGGATTATAATCCAGACAAGGCAGAGTTTACGAAAACATATATTTTGTTTGCAAAATCGGATAGAATATAATGGAGACTGATTAGAAATTTATAATATTATATTTTAGAGAAAATGTTAATAGAGTTGACCGAATTTATCAATTCTCAAGCAGACCATTGAAACACGCTGGTACTTAATGAGTGCCGGCTTGTCTGGCACGAGTTTAGTACCACTGCGTGTTGAACTGAGCGAGAGCGCGTCTGCGGAGAATTGTATAATCCGGGCAACTCGTATAAGAATATGTATATTGTACAATTTAGGAGGAAAAAGACATGTTTAAAGTAAACGACAACTATTTGAAGCTTCCGGGAAGTTACCTCTTCTCAACCATCGGCAAGAAAGTACGTGCGTATCAGGCGGCAAATCCTGACAAGGAGATCATCCGTCTTGGTATCGGTGATGTAACCCAGCCACTCGCACCGGCAATCATCGACCGTCTGCATGAGGCAGTATCCGAGATGGGCGTGCAGGAGACATTTAAGGGCTATGCACCTGACCTTGGTTATGAGTTTTTGCGTAGTGCGATCGTAAAGAACGATTACAATGCACGCGGTGTTGACATCGCAATCGACGAAGTATTTGTCAGTGACGGTGCAAAATGTGATTCCGGAAATATTCAGGAGATCTTTTCCCTTGACAATAAGATCGCTGTCTGCGATCCTGTATATCCGGTTTATGTAGATTCGAATGTTATGGCAGGAAGAACCGGAACGTATGATGCAACAACCGGTCTTTGGAGCGATGTGATCTACATGCCATGTAAGGAAGAAAATGGATTCGCACCAGAACTTCCAGAGGAGACACCGGATATCATCTATCTGTGTTTCCCGAACAACCCGACCGGTGCAACGATCACGAAGGATCAGTTGCAGAAATGGGTAGATTACGCAAACGAAAAGCATGCAGTGATCATCTACGATGCTGCATATGAGGCATATATCAGTGAGCCGGATGTACCACATACCATCTATGAGTGTGACGGTGCAAAGACTTGTGCAATCGAGCTTCGAAGCTTCTCGAAGAATGCCGGATTTACCGGAACAAGACTTGGATTTACAGTGATTCCAAAGGAGTTAAAATCCGCAGATGGTGTTGCCCTGAATCCACTTTGGGCAAGACGCCATGGAACAAAATACAACGGTGCTCCGTATATTGTGCAGGCAGCCGGTGAAGCTGTGTATTCTGAGGCAGGAAAGAAGCAGACTGGCGAGCAGATCGCATACTATATGAAGAATGCAAAGTATATCTTTGATGGATTGAAGAGTGCCGGATATTCGGTATCCGGTGGTGTGAATGCACCATATATCTGGCTGAAGACACCGGATGGCATGAGCTCATGGGAGTTCTTTGACTATCTGTTAGAGAAGGCAAATGTCGTTGGTACACCGGGTTCTGGATTCGGACCAAGCGGCGAAGGATATTTCCGTCTGACTGCATTTGGAACCTATGAGAATACAGTCAAGGCAATTGACCGGATGAAGGCGCTGTAACAGGTTGTTGGTATGACAGAGAATGTTTATAAGCTTGTTATGTTAGGGTTTGTAACTGGATCGTGGCTGTTTTTAAGCTCCATGTTCCTGCTGAAACGGAAACCGAGATCGTTTCTGTTTCATGCAGGCATGTGGGCTGTGTTGATGGTATATTTTATACTGTATGAGTTTTTGATGAGTTATCACGGTGAGGTAGCGTGGTTTCCGGCAGGACTCGTGGAGATTGCAGTCATGATGACGGTTGTTGCCGTGAATAACGAGGGAAATCTATGGAGAAACTTCTGCATCGTTGTGTTACAACAGGGTGTTGGAAGTCTGTTTTTTACAATGGCGGCGCTGCCATTTCCGAAGCTGCAGGAGTACCAGCTGAGTATTATCGGATTCCAGCCACTTCCAATATCTGTTACGAACTTTTTGATTTTGGGGTTGATGAATGTGTGCTGTGTCATTGCAACACTTATTCTGAAATTCATTTTCCGGAAGGAATATACCGGGGATGGACGTCTGTACCGGAATATCATGATCGGGTATATTCTGATCGCGTACGTATCCCTTGCTTCGCGCTGGAAGCTGATTGACCGGATACGACAGGGCGATGTGGAAATCAGTAATTTTGTTGTTTTGTATGTGGTGTGGATCATAGGAATTGTGATTTTATGCAATTATGTTCCGTATGTCTATAACCGGTCAGAAGCCAGATGGCAGAAAAAAGAACAGCAGATGCTGGCACAGATGCTGGCAGAGAGTGAACGCCACTATGAGCGGCTGGTAGAAGCACCGTTTGTCTATGGACAGACACTGAGTGGAAATGTGACGCTGGATGCAGTGGTGGCAGATTATACGAAGCGTGCGCAGGAACGAACGCTTTTGTTTGATGCTGTCGTAGAGCCGGTACATATATCGGATATGGCAGAGCTGGATGTGACGGTAATCGCCGATGCGATGTTAGAAACGGCATTTACACATGTCTCGACAGGTGCTGATGCGTTTGTACAGTTTACCGTGCGACAGAGAAAGGGCAGTTTGTTTCTGGATGTCGATTATATGACAGGAAAACGAATCCTGCGCAAGAAGGAACAGACGCTTGCAGAAGCCCTGATCAGAAAATATGAGGGCAGTAAACAGATCAGAAGAAAAGGAAAAGAACGGCAGATTTGTGTGCTGCTTCCAAATCAGGTACAGAAGGAAGAAACAAAGGGATAAATTGTGGGGGTACTATGGTAGAAGAATTATTTTCTGTGTTGGCACTGGGGCTAGAGATTTCCGTGTGGTTGTTTATAACGTGCATGGTTTTGATTAAGCGGAGACGGCGGAGCATATGGATGCGTCTGCTGTCTCTGTTTATGATTGTCGGGTATTTTGAAATCTACGAAGTTTTGATGTTTTATCATGGAGAGAAGCTTTGGCTTTATAGCGGACTGACAGAAATCCTGATGCTGGCATTGTTAATTGTAATCAATAACGAAGGATGCTTCTGGCGCAATTACTGTATCTTGATTTTGGAACAGGGCATGACCAGTCTGTTATTTTCCATTTTCGGTTACGCATCTCCAGATTTGAATGAAGATCTGACAAAATTAGTAAGCTTTACACCGGTTGCACCGGTTCGGGCATGCATTCTGGTGTTTGGAGTGATGTCACTGGCATTTATTCTCTCAGCACTCTTCTTAAAGAAAATGTTCAAGCAGGAGTATGAGGGAAGCGGGTATATCTACAAACGGATTGTATTTGGCTACACGTTTATCTCGTATGTGTCTCTGGCATCCCGCTGGAAGCTGATTGATCAGTTGCGGAAAAATACAATTGCAGGGTACGAGGTACTGGCACTGGGTATCGTGTGGGTTGTATCTTTGATTATGGTTTGTAATTATGTGCCATATGTGTATAATAAACTTGATATCGTATGGCGAAAACGGGAGCAGGAAACGCTGCAAAAATTACAGGCGGAAAGTCAGATGCATTATGCAGCACTTGCAAAACAGCCATTTGTCTATGGACAGAACCTGAGTGGAAATGTTACACTAGATGCAGTCGTGGCGGATTATGCGAAGCGTGCACAGGCACGTGCGCTGCTGTTTGAGGCAGTCGTGGAACCGCTGCAATGTACGGATAAGGCGGAACTGGATGTAACGGTAATTGTGGATGCGATGCTGGAGACGGCATTTGCAGGAGTTGTTGAAGAGGCGGACGCATTTGTACAGCTTACAGTGAGTGAGCGGAAGGGCAGTTTGTTTCTGGATGTTGACTATGTGACGGGAAAACGAGTACCGCACAAAAAGGAACAGGCACTTGCGGATGCACTGATCGGCAAATATGATGGCAGTAAACAACTGCGGAAAAAAGGAAGAGAACGGCAGATCTGTGTGTTGCTTCCGCAGTCTACGGTTCGCCGCTGAAAGAGAAATACGAAGGAACGGAACGATTATTACGATGAAGATTATTATATGTGATGATGAACGAATGGATGCCGAGCGCGCGAAAATAATATTACTTTCCTGCAAATGTGTTCAGGAGGAAGACATTACGATTCTTACACCACAGGAGATGCATCTGGGACTGGAGGTGCAGGATATAAAATGTGATATTGCGATTATGGATATCGAGTATGAAAACCGGCAGTTCAACGGGATTACATTAAGCAAAGAGTTAAATAAAAAGCTGCCGCTGTGCCAGATCATCTATCTGACATGGGTATTGGAATTTGCACCGGAAGTGTATGATACGATCCACTGCTATTTTGTGTTAAAGCAAAACGAGGAGAAGATGTTGCCGCGTGCGATGGAAAAGGCGATACAGATTTATTGTGATCAGGAAGACCATGAAATTATTGAACTTAGAAATCATGGAAAGATGATGTATATCCGGCAGGCAGATATTATATATGCCGAGAGACAGGATCGGATTGTGCAGATTCACACAGCACAGGGAACGTACCAATGTTATCAGTCATTGACGAAGATTATGAAACTTCTCGGAAGAAATTTCCTGCGCTGTCATGGCGGATATGTTGTGAATTATAATTATATTGATACTGTGATGCGGGAAAGCGTGATTTTGTCAAATGGTACGGAGATTCCGATTGGACGGACATACCGGACATCATTTCATGAACAGTACATGCGTATGGTAGAACAGCATGTGTAATACAGATACAGGGAGAAATGCAAATGGAAAAAACAGTGGGGATTGGACTGTTTGCCTTGCTGGTTGTGGGCGTTGCCTTTGTGCAGGTGCATTATTACCGGGAGCGGCAGCGGGCAAAGGCAGAGTGTGAACGGCTGGAGCAAAGCATCGGGCAGATGCAGAAGCAATATGTCGATGTGGTAAAACAGAACCAGTCATATCGCCAGATGAATCATGAATTAAAAAAGTATCAGTGGCTTGTACAGGTTATGCGTGAGAATATGGGAACGGTCACGCATGGACAGTTGCTGGAGCTTGTATTGCAGAAGAAAATACAGGAAGCAGAGCATAAACAGATCACTTGTGATGTGCAGGGAACCTTAAATGGAAATCTGCGTATGGACGAGATGTCGCTGGTCAGCCTCGTGATGAATCTGCTGGACAATGCGATCGAAGCATGTGTGCAGACGGAGACCAGACAGATTCAGGTTGTGATCGCAGAAGATCCTGCGGCGCAGATGCTGGAATTGAAATTACAGAACTCAAAGAACAGCAGTCAGAAGCTGCATGCGAATGAAGCAGGAATAGGATATCAGACGACAAAAGAGGATCGCGGCTCGCATGGGTATGGAACACAGATCATCCAGCGGATCGTCGATGAAAATGGTGGTACAATTCGGTATGTGGATGCCGGGGATACCATGCAGATCACCTGCAGACTCTGTATGGAAGATAAAAAGCTTTTGAGCGAGGGATAACGTATGACACAGGATGAATTTAGCTGCCTCTATGAGGAGAATTCATTTACATGTATTATAAAAAAGGGGCTGGCGATGCTGGATGGTGACCGCATCCGAATCGAGCATATCGACAGCGATATGGAAGTTCTGACCATCCCGGATGAGCTTCCGGTTACGCTGTTTGATATACAGGGAAGAAGCTACACGCGCATCCTTCCAGTTTCCGAGCTTGGGAAAAAGGCGTGTTATGAGAAGAAAAATTTAAAGCAGGTGCGCCTTGGAAAAAATTTTCGATTTCTGGATGACTATGCGTTTGCACGCTGTGAACATCTGACAGAGGTTGTGGCAGAGGGCATCGATGGATTTGCTGACCTGCGTCTTGGCAATGGCGTGTTTGATGATTGTGGAAGCCTGGAGATTTTAGCACTCGACGGTGACCGGGAAGCGAAAATTGCAAGGCTGCTTGCAGCTGTACCACGGTTCCTGAAAGCGGAGGATCTGTTGACAGGCGGCGAGATCGGGACGGACGCATGGTATGAGCGTTGGGATTTTGCCCTGCGTGCCTTTTTGAAGGAAGACGATGTTGCGGGCTACATGCAGGCAGTGCTTTTTGGCAAGCGGAAGTTCGCAGACCGGGAAGCGTACATTGCCTATGTGCAGGAGGCAAAGCGCGCATTGTGCAGACTGCGGTTGGAATACGGAGAAGAATTGCAGGCATTTGCCCGGAAACAGTGTGAGGAGTATCTGGGAGAAATGCGGCAGGTATAACGGGTACGAAGAAACAATGATTTAGGAATTGTAAGATCTGGTTTTTATACAGGAAGGAAGATGGCATGTCTAAATTTACAAAGCAGGCGATCATGGATGGATTTATTGAATTGTCCAAGCAGATGCCGATCGATAAGATCACTGTAAAAAAAGTAACCGATTATATCGGAATTACACGGAATACATTTTACTATCACTATCAGGATATCTATGCACTGTTAGAGGAGATTGTCGTCACAAAGGCGAAGAAATTATTTGTCTTAGATGAGGACAATCTGGAGAACTCGTGGAAGAGTAACCTGCGTTTCATGGGACAGTATGGAAAGAAGAACGAAAACTTTATAAGAAACCTCTACCAGTCAATGGGACGGGACTCGTTTGGTGACCAGCTGTTAGAAATCAGCTATGGCTCCATTTACCGGAGCGTGCAGGCGTACGCAGAAAAAGAGATGGTGCAAAATCCGGACATCACATACAAGGAACAGGCAATCAAGGATACATCTTATATACTCGCGAAGATGCTTTCGGAAAATGCAGTTGAATGGATACGCGGTCGTGTGGAACAGGATCCGGTCGCACTGATGGAGAAAGCGATAGCCGCGGTGGACGGCGTCGGACAGGTGCTGTTGAATAATTTGAACAAGAATTATAATAATAAATAAGCAGAGAAGAATCAGGAGGGTATATACATGGCAGGATCTCATATTGCAATCCCGACAATCTTGAAGATTGGGAGCGGAACACTTGGAAACGTAGGAAAATATCTGCAGTCAAGCGGATTTAAGAAAGCGGTTGTATTCTTTGGAAATGGACTTGTGGAGATGTTCGGAAAGACGGTAATGGATTCCCTTTCCGAGGCGGATATCGAGGTGCTTTCGTATTGTGAGCTTGACACAACGGATATCAAGGATATCATCGATCTGGCATTTACAATCGACGCGAAGACACAGGTGATCTTAGGCATCGGCGGCGGCAAGGTCATTGATGCCGGAAAATATGCCGCTTATCTGCGGAAGCTTCCGTTTATCAGCATGCCGACATCGGCATCGAGTGATGGATTTTCTTCGGCAAGTGCATCACTTCTGGTAAATGGCAAGCGTACGTCTGTGCCAGCACGCATGGCATATGGAATCGTGGTGGATACGGATGTATTGAAGTCCGCACCGACGAAGTTCTTATATTCCGGTATCGGTGATATGGTATCGAAGATCACAGCACTGTACGACTGGATTTTTGAGGCGGAGCATGGCGTGTCCGAGGTGAATGATTTCGCGGTAATGATTGCGAAGAAGGCGGTCAACAGCTTCGTGCGGACACCATTTGAGAGTATTCAGGATAACCTCTTCCTGAAGGAGCTGGTTGATTCGCTGGCGATGAGCGGAATTGCAAATGAGATCGCAGGTGGCAGTGCGCCGACGAGCGGTAGTGAGCATCTGATCTCCCATGCGCTGGATAAGCTGCTGGAGGTGCCACAGCTCCACGGTGTGCAGGTTGGAATCGCCACCTATGTGATGGCAGTTGTACAGGATCACCGGTATGTGCGTGTCAATAAGATCTTCGAGGATACCGGATTCTGGGATTTCGTATCGACACTTGGCTTGAATCGCGCAGACTACGAGTCGGCAATCGATATGGCACCGCAGATCAAGCCGAATCGTTACACATATCTGCATGAAGCAAAGTACCGGGAGAAGGCGAAACAGGTGCTTCGCGAAGATCCGGTGATGAAGCGGGTATTTGGTGAATAAGAACAATTAAAAAAAGTTGTGCAAATTAGGCGGAATGTGTAAAAAATATACACATTCCGTTTTTTGACACTTGTAGGAACTTGGAATATATGCGAAAATAACACAGTGCTTTTCTACGCGTATACCAATGTTAATTAGATGTATGCAGGGAGAACACAACAAAATTAGAAGATAAAGTGTGAGCGAAGATGAAGATACTTTTGATTAACGGAAGCTTGCGTGGAGAGTATAGCTCCTCCCTCAAAGTTGCCCATGCATTTGTCAAAGGCATGGTGGAAGAATATGGAGCGGACACGGAAGTCTGTGAGGTAGCATTGAAGGACAAAAGGATTGACCATTGTCATGGGTGCTTTGTCTGTTGGAAGACGACACCGGGGCAGTGCTGTATCCACGATGATATGGATGAGCTGCGGCAGATGGTGATGGACAGCGATATCATTGTTGAGAGCTTTCCGCTTTATTTCTTTGGACTGCCTTCAAAGCTGAAGGCATTTACGGATCGTATGATCTGCTATGTACAGGAGTATCGCGGGAATCCGGGCGATGAGGAGAATCATCGGTTCCTGCATAACATGCGGTATCCGGAGCTCGAAAAGAAGAAACTGATTTTAGTATCCACATGCGGCTATGAGGTGACAGACAACTGTTACGATGCCGTGTTTGCAGAGTTTGACCGGATCTGCGGCGAGGGAAAATACACAACGGTGCTGGCACCGCAGGGGGGTCCACTCTCAGAGCAGGGGTTTGCAGAGAAGGTGGCACGCTATCTGGAGAAATTCAAAGAGGCTGGTCACGAATATGCAAGGGAAGGCTGTTTATCGGAACGTACGTGGAACAAGCTGCAGCGACCGTTGCTTGGACACAGTACATTCGAGATGGCAATCAATATGAACTGGGACAACCCGGAGGTTGGACCTTACGGAAAGCTGGTGTAGAACGTGGAGATACTAAAGAGATTTGCAGCGAAGCTTGCCTTTGCGATCGCGAATGGCGTAATCCGTATCCTGTACCCGCCCAAGGTAACGTGGGAAGACAAAAAGGCAACGAAAGATGCGTTGAAAAAAGGCAACTGTGTTGTTTATTCCAATCACACAAGTCATGTGGATGGGTTCTATATGACACGACTGTTTGGTAAATATAGGGTACATACCTTTGTTGCGCGGGACTGGTATGATAAGAAGAAGATTAACTGGTTGTTCCGCAATCTTCCATATATCCCAATGAACCGTCAGGAGATGGATACAAGCTGGCTGTCGATGGGATTGGAGAAGATGAATGAGGGCTGCCCGATCTACATATTCCCGGAAGGACATACGAGCCATACCGGAGTGATGGATGAATTCAAGCCAGGATTTCTGATGCTTGCGAGACAGGCACAGGCGCAGGTTGTACCAGTTGTGATCGACGGCGAATTTAAGGTCTTCCATCGCATGCACATTATCGTCGGCAAGCCGGTCGAGATGGATTTAAACGAAGAAGGCAGACCATCGGTTGTCCTCAAAAAATATGCAGGCGTCTGCAGAGACAGGATCTATGAGTTGCGTGATACCTACGGTGTGAAGAAACAATCATGATATTTGGAGTGGAAACACTCTTAAAATATACCCGTTGATTCGGGGTAAAATATAAGAAAAGGAAGGATACATAGAATGAACGAAAAAGAGTTAGAAATCGCTGAGAACATTAAAGGAATGCTTTCAAAGAATCTTAGAATCCCTGAGGAAGAATTAGATTATGAAGTTCCATTGTTTGGTGATGGAATTGGACTTGATTCTGTTGATTCCCTGGAGATTATCGCTTGTATCGATTCTGCTTACGGCGTAGCTATGACAGGTGTTGCAAAGGAGCACTTCTACAACATCGAGAGCCTTACAAAGTACGTTGTAGCAAATATGTAATAGCAAGTCATACAAAGAGGGCTGTCCCGAAAGGAAACTTTGGGGCAGCCCTGTGTATTCTGAACAGGTAGATAGGAAACGCGCGAATGCGTGGTGGCATATAAAGGAGATAAAAATGGATAAGATTACAAATACACGTTGCGTTGTAACCGGACTTGGCATGATCAGCGCAATCGGAAATAACGTAGATGAGTGCTTCGCAAATGCACTGGCTGGAAAAACAGGAATTGATAAGGTAGCATCTGTTGATACAACCGACTGCTATGCAAACCTTGGTGCAGAAGTACACTGCGATACACTGGATGAGATCGATGAGGCAAAGGATGTTGACCGTGTCAGCAAGCTCTGCCTGAAGGCTTCCAAGGAAGCACTCGATGATGCAGGTCTTGTGATCGATGAGAGTAATGCCGGTCGTGTCGGTGTTGTCATGGGAAGCTGCGTCGGTGGTGTTGTCAGTGTAGAAAATTATGTAACAAAGGGTGAGCATGCAGAGGATATCAACAAGATGACGATTGCCTCGATTGCAAACCATGTAGCAAATATGGCAGGCGCAAAGGGTGTTGTCACAAACGTTGGTAATGCCTGCGCAGCAAGTACGATCAGTATTGCTTATGCGTGTGAGTTGATCCGTGCCGGTGTGGCAGATGCGTTTATCGTTGGTGGTGCCGATGCATTTGCATCTGTTCCATTTTCAGGCTTCTTAGCTCTTCATGCGCTTTCTGAGCAGGCATGTTCGCCATTTAACCACAGCAACGGTATCACACTTGGTGAAGGTTCTGGTGCGATCATCGTGGAGAGCTATGAGCATGCAAAGAAGAGAAATGCGAAGATCTACTGTGACGTGCTTTCAGCAGGAATCAGCAGTGATGCCCATCATATCACAGCACCACGTCCGGACGGACTTGGACAGATGTATGCGATTCGCGAGGCAATTGAGAAGTCAGGCATCGAGCCAAAGGATGTTGCATATGTAAATGCACACGGAACAGGAACCGCCAAGAACGACGAGGCAGAATTCCTCTCCTTACATACAATCTTTGATGAGACAAATCCAGACTTAAGCGTCAGCTCTACAAAGGCAATGGTTGGCCACTGCTTAGGTGCAGCCGGTGCGATCGAGGCAGTTTTCGCAATCAAGGCTCTGACAGAGAACAAGATTCCACCAACGATCGGATATTCTGAGGAGGATATCGAGGCGCTCGGTGAGAAGGCAGGCACATTCGATTTCATGCCGAATACAATGAAGGAAAAGGATTTGCACTATGTAATGTCTAACTCCTTTGCATTTGGCGGAAGCAATGCAAGTATCATCTTCTCGAAGGAGCCGGGCAATGTGAAGGAAACTGAGAACGATGAGAAGGTTTATATCACAGGTCTTGGTATCGTCAGCCCACTTGGAAATGGCGTTGCCAACTATATCGATAAGGTCAATGCACAGATAAAGCCGGAAGCAACGTCTGTACATGCAAATGTCGGAAAAGAAGATTACGACAAATATGGTCTGAAGATGGCGTTCTACAGAAAGCTCGACAAGTTCAGCCTGATGCAGGTAATATCCGGCCTTGAAGCACTGCAGGAGGCAGGCATCGAGGTAACAGAGGAGAATGCAGAAGAGCTTGGTATGATTGTTGGAACCGGCGATGGCCCGCTTACAACCGTATATGAGTTCCAGGAGCACATTTCTGAGAATGGAACAACAGCAGGTTCTGCCTTCAACTTCCCGAACACCGTTTACAATGCAGCAGGTGGATACCTCTCGATCAAGACAGGTATGCGTGGCTATAACGTAACAGTGACAAACGGCGCACAGTCTGGTATGAGCAGCTTGTGCTATGCATATAACGAGATCAAGCAGAACCGCGGCAAGGCAATGCTTGCAACTGGTACCGATGAGAACAGCGAGGTTATGGAGAAGCTCTATGCGAAGCTTGGCAAGGTAGCCGGAGATGTGAAGCAGGCATACGCTGGCGGTGACGGATTCGTGCTTGCCGATGGTAGTACGAGTATCGCACTCGAGAACGAGACATACGCAGCAAGCCACAATGCGAAGAAGTACGCAGAGGTATGTGGTTACGCCATGACACACGAAGGCGTTGCTTACGGTGATGTCGCAGGTACCGAAAAGGGACTGATGAACGCCATCGTAGATGCAGCCGCTATGGCAGGCATTACATTGGATCAGATTGATGCCGTTTACGGATTCGCAAATGGTGCCGACGAAGTCGACACATTGGAGCGCCATGTGTACGAAGAAATTTTCGCAGGAAAGGTTCCTGTACATCAGGTCAGAGATTATACAGGTGAAGGCAGAGCTGCAAGCTCCGCACTGTCTGTTGCACATGCCGCACTTACACTGTCCGGCGATCTTGCCACAAGACAGAATGCTTACTATGTAACAACCGAAGAGGTAACGAAGGAAGTTGTCGACACATCCGCATACAAGTATGTACTCGCAACAAGCTGTGCCATCGGTGGCAGCTATGCCGCAGTCATCTTAAAGAAAGTGGCATAGTATGGATTATAAAAAGATAATTATAGAGGCAATTGCGAACAAAAAGATAAAGTGAATTATATATTTCCAGTTTGTTTCATGAACATATACGATATGTTTGAATATTAGAAGTTCTTAATGTTCTGTAATAATATTAGCCATGTTTGAACACGATGTTCAAACAAGCCGTCATTGAGCCATGGATGGCGAATTGACGGCGGTGGCGCATATTATAGATACATATATCAGAACATTTAGAACTTCTTAGATTCAATACATTGTATATGGAATGAACAAACTGGAAATATATATTCGAGATATGTGGGGTTCGCAGTTGTAGAATATACAGAATAAAGGAGAAAAACATGACAAATGGTAAAGTAGCGCTTGTCACAGGCGCATCCCGCGGAATCGGGCGCGCATGTGCGATCAAGCTTGGAGAGGCTGGCTACAAGGTAGCCGTCAACTATAATTCAAACGAAGCAGCTGCAAATGAAGTCGTAGAGAAGATCAAGGCAGCCGGAAGCGAAGCCGTTGCCATCAAGGCAAACGTATCCGATCTTGCCGAAGTAAAGACAATGATGCGTGAGGTCATAAACACATTTGGACAGTTAGACGTCCTTGTCAACAACGCTGGAATCGTAAAGGATGAATTTGTCCTGATGATGAACCCGGATACGATTGATCAGTGTCTCGACCTGAACATCAAGGGATACATGTACTGTACCCAGCAGGCAGTTTTGAAGATGTTCTCGAAGAAACAGGGCGTGATCGTGAATGTATCATCCGTAAGTTCCAAGCTTGCAGTACCGGGACAGAGTGTATACAGCGCAACGAAAGGCGCTGTGAACTCCATGACAGCCACGATGGCAAAGGAACTTGCACCATATGGAATCCGCGTCAATGCAGTGGCACCGGGCTTTATCGCAACCGATATGGTAGAGGCATTGCCGGAAGATAAGAAGGAAGAATATTTAAAGGATATTCCGATGAAGCGGTTTGGTACAGCCGAGGAAATCGGTGATGTAGTTACGATGCTTGCCGGACCTGCATGCTCCTACATGACAGGGCAGGTCATTGTATTGGATGGAGGACTGAGCCTGTAATGATGAATATTAACGAAGTACAAAAAAGAATCAAGCAGCGCCCACCGTTCCAGATGATCGAGAAGGTTTTAGAGGTGGAAGACGGCGAATATGCAAAGGGAATCAAATGCGTTTCCGTGAATGAACCATATTTTGCAGGACACTTTCCGGATGCACCGATTATGCCGGGTGTGCTGGTCATTGAGGCGTGTGCGCAGCTTTGCTCGATTACGATGGAGAGTCAGGGCACGGAGGACGATAAGATCTATGTGCTGTTAAAGTGCGAGGAATTCAAGTTCTTGAGACCGGTCATTCCGGGCGATTGCCTGGAGATTGAAGTCCGCAAGGAAAGCGGCGGTGCCGGACTGGTGAAGTTTAATGCGAAGGTAACGGTTGATGGAAAGGTAAAAGCAAAGGGAATCCTTGCATTTACATCCATGAACAAAGAGGATATTTATAACCAATAAAATATACATATTTTGAGAACTCTTTTTAATATGTAAAAAAAGTAAAAAAAGTTATTCCTTTTTTCGATGTTTAATGCTATTATAATGCAGGTTGAAAAATCAATGTGCAACTTGTCACAGGTACATATGTGGCATAACATAGATTAAAGGAGGACGATGATATGACAGTAGCACAGATTTTGGCTGTATCCATCTTTGTAGTCATGTTTGTGTTGATGGTGCTGGATAAGATCGAAAAACAGTACATCACACTCGTGGCTGGCGCACTGACACTGATCCTTGTATTTGGTGTGGCAATGCATAGCATGGATGCGGTCATCGAGACATTGAATGTAAAGAATATTTTCACGAAGGGATTCTGGATTACATCCGGTGAGGGTTCCGAGGAGTCATCCGGTATCAACTGGGCGACGATTATATTCCTTGCAGGTATGATGGTAATGGTAGAAGGTATGGCAAAGGCCGGATTCTTCCGGTGGTTATGCTTACGCCTTGCGAAGCTGGTGCATTATAAGCCAATACCGTTGTTCGTGACGTTTATGGTCATGGCAGCCGTTTTGTCGATGTTCATTGACAGTATTACGGTTATTTTGTTCCTTGCAGCCGTTACGATCGAGCTTGCGAAGCTGTTGCATTTAGATCCGGTGCCGATGATTCTGTCAGAGGTGTTCTGTGCGAACTTGGGTGGTTCGGCAACGATGTGTGGTGACCCACCAAATATCATCATCGGAACAGGACTGGGACTTTCATTCTCCGACTTTTTGACAAATACCGGTCTGATCGTCGGTATCTGCCTTGTTGTAGTTATTATTTACTTTTACCTTGTATACCGCAAGGAGTTGCTGTCAGAAGAGTCACAGGAGCTGGATACATCCAACATTCCAGACCCTTCTACAGCCATTACAGACAAGAAGAAGTTTATCATCAGCAGCGTGATTTTTGCATGTGCGGTGGTACTTCTTGTATCGCATGCATCAACAGGTCTGACGGTTGCGTTTATCGGTACGGTTATCGCGATCATTACTCTGGTCACATCCGGAAAAGATGCGTTAGAACTGCTTAAAAAAGTAGATTATAAGACACTGTTATTCTTCATCGGATTGTTTATTGTCGTTGGAGGATTGGAGCAGACAGGAATCCTGAAGTCCATCGCATCCTTCATCGGTAAGGTCAGTGGTGGAAATGTATATGTGATGGTAGCAATTATCATTTGGATCTCTGCGATTGCAAGTGCATTTGTAGATAATATCCCATTTGCAGCAACGATGCTTCCAATCATCAAGAGCCTGGCAGGTGCAAACCAGCCATTGCTTGATTGCCTTGCATGGACATTGTCCATCGGAACTGATATCGGTGGCAGTGCAACGCCAATCGGAGCTTCTGCAAATGTTGTTGGTACATCTGTGGCAGCAAAGAACGGATATCCGATCGGATGGGGCAGATATTGTAAGACAGCCGCTCCGGCGATGATTATCGTTGTGACGATTTCTATGCTTATGATCTTCCTGCGTTACTGTGGCGGTGTAACGATGTAAGAGTGCGTGCCACAATATCCGGATAACAGAATATAGAAACGAACGAAACAAAACTCCGTGCATCGTCTCCGGTGCGCGGAGTAAATTATATCAGGAGACGCGCGGATGCGTGTGTGAATTATCGCGCGGATGCAGGGAAATATAGGAGGTGGCATATGTATTTAGTATTTGATGTGGGTGGTACATTTATCAAGTATGCGCTCATGGATCAGAAGGGCAAGATTTATGAGAAGTATAAAGTCCCGACGCCGTTCCAGGATGGAAAAGTGGACGATAATGGCGATGAGATTACACCGTATACGGTGAAAACAGAAGATGGTATTGCCGCATTTCTCGAGCAGATTGATATTATATACGGAAAGTATAGCAAGGAATATCAGATTACGGGAATTGCGATGAGCCTTCCCGGGCAGGTGAATGTGAATCAGGGTATTGTTTATGGTGGTGGCAGTCTGCCTTACCTTGACCGGGTGCCACTTGGCAATCTGATCAGCAGACGATGCGGAAATGTTCCGGTTGCACTTGAAAATGATGCAAAGTGCGCCGCACTTGCAGAGGTCTGGATTGGAAACGCCAAGGATTGCAAAGATGCCTGCGTGCTTGTGTTTGGTACCGGAATTGGTGGCGGTATTATTATTGACCGGAAGGTGCGCCATGGTGTCGGCATGATTGCAGGAGAGATGTCCTTTTTGTATGATGGACTTCCGATTGAGGATGTGGACAAGATCCGTCCGCTCGAAGAAATCAATTCAAAGCAAGGGGGAGAACTACCGGATCCTTGTATATGGACGCAGCAGGCATCTGTGCAGGCGCTTCGCCGGAAGGTTGCTAAGGCAAAAGGTCTCAAGTGGCAGGAAGTAAACGGTGAGGATATCTATGAGATGGCAGAGACCGATCCGGAGATTCAGGATATTCTGGAACGGATGTATTACAACATTGCATGGCATTGCTGCAATCTCTATATCACACTGGCACCGGAGATTATCCTGATTGGTGGTGGCATCAGTGCACAGCCGAAGTTTATGGAGGGAATCATCAAATACACATCGAAGCTGCGGCGTCTGTCTTATATTTATGAGCGGATGAAGATTGACTTATGCAAATTCGGTAATGATTCGAACCTGATCGGTGCATTGTTTAATTTCATGCAGAAATATGACCTTGCCAAGTAAAGAAAAGAATGAATAAAATGAAGATGTGGGTGTTCCCTGCGATAGATGCAGTCTGAAACCCGCAAGGAGGACTTACATGGAATTATGGGATATCTACGACCGGGACAAACAGCGGACCGGACGTACAATGAAGCGAAATGACTGGCATATGCAGCCAGGGGATTTTCATTTGACGGTACTTGGTGTGATCCGTCATGTAAATGGTAAATATTTGATTACGAAGCGCGTTATGACGAAGGTATGGGCGCCGGGAAGCTGGGAAGTATCCGGTGGTGCAGCACAGGCAGGCGAGGACTCTTTGGATGCCGTAAAGCGCGAAATCAAAGAAGAAACCGGACTGGATGTATCTTCCTTTGAAGGTGGTTTTGTCTTTTCTTATACACGCGAGAATCCGGAGGAGGGTGACAACTATTTTGTGGACATCTATCGATTTACCGGAGATTTTACAGAGAAAGATCTGCATCTGCAGGAGGCAGAGACAGATGGATATATGTTAGCGACTGCTGAGGAAATCGAAGCGCTTGGCGCACAGGGCAAGTTCTTGCACTATGACAGTATCAAACAAGTATTTTCATAAAATTTACAAAAAAATCAAAAAAAACATATTTTGATGCTAAAATGATGCAACAATGATGTAAAATAGCAGAGAGAGGTCAGAGATGGCTCCTCTCTGTTTTTTGTGCAACCGACCGTCATACGGAATGGTTTGCATTAAGCCGTCATTTACAAATAACAAGGAGACAGTTTTATGAATCGTATTTTAGTTGTGGAAGATGATACATCCATCTCCAATGTTATAGAAATCAGTTTACGGAATGCGGGGTATCTGTGTGATTGTGTTTACGACGGCACTTCGGTTTCCGGACAACTGGAGCAGGAGGTATATGATCTGGCACTCGTCGATATTATGCTGCCGGGACCGGATGGATTTTCCCTGATGGAGTATTTCAACTATTATCATGTCCCGGTGATTTTTCTCACAGCGATGGGAGATGTGCAGGATAAGGTTAGGGGATTAAAGCTTGGCGCGGAAGATTATATGGTAAAGCCATTTGAAATCATCGAACTGCTTGCCAGAGTGGAACGTGTGCTGCGTCGGTATAATAAAGTATCACAGACACTTACCGCATATGATATTGAGGTGGATACGCAGTCATTTCAGGTAAAAAAAGCCGGGGTGGAGATTCACCTGACGAAGAAAGAGTATGAGATTTTAGTGATGTTTATGCGAAACCCGAATGTCGCATTGTTCCGTGAGCGGATCTTCGAGAGTGTATGGCATGAACCATATTATGGGGACAGCCGTACGGTTGATCTGCATGTACAGCGTCTGCGTAAGAAGCTTGGCTTGGAAGATAAAATTGTACCGGTATATAAGGTGGGATACCGGCTGGAGGTATAAGCTTGAAATTATTCTGGAAACTATTTTTATCCGTTTGTACCTGTATGATGCTGGCATTTTCGGCGTGTGGAACATTTCTGATCCATTCCGGATTCAAAAGTGCAAGAGAAAAGGATATCCAGAACGGATATAATAATGCAAGCGTTGTCTGTATCAATCTTGTACAGAATGTAAAACGGACGATCAATCTTGTATATCGGGATACCGGATATGAAAAACAAAAAAATGTTGTCGTACGTCAGGCAGCGCAATCGGTTTCTGTCCGGAATGCCGGAGAGGAAGTACAGTTTGCACTTTGGACAGACGAAAAGACAAGAATTTACAGTACGAATGGACTCAAGGGGGCAGACGTGTCAATCTGCCGGGACGATCTAGAAGCAGGGCAGGAAGGCTATAAGATTGTAAAACGAAATGGCAGATATATGCTCTATACCGGAACAAGCTTTCAGGTACTTGATCGAGTCTACTATGTTGAAACATTTTCGGATATCACACGTGACTATGAAAACCGTGACGCGCAGCTTCGGATGTTCCGCATGATCATGATTATTGTCATGATTGTCTGTCTGATGCTGATGGCAATCTTAAATAATATGATTGTGGTGCCAATCCGACGGTTGTCGAAGGCAACGAAGCTGGTAGCTGGCGGACGTGCGGGAATCCGGATCAGAAAAAGAAGCAAAGATGAGATCGGTGTGTTGGCAGAGGATTTCAACCGGATGTCCACGAGTCTGAACAGGACAATGAAGGAACTGGAAGAAAAAACAAAAAGCCAGGAGATGTTCACAAATAACTTTGCCCACGAGTTAAAAACACCGCTTACCTCAATGATCGGATATGCAGATCTGATCCGCTCCAATCAGCTTTCGGAGGAGAAGCTGATCACCTATGCCAACCAGATTGTTGTGGAGGGCAGGCGCTTAGAGAAAATGTCCATGAAACTGATGGATCTGATCGTGCTTAAAAAACAGGATTTCCTGTTTTATGATATGGATATAACGATTTTTGCGGAAGCAGTGTATGAGACATTGCTTCCGGTCGCCGGTAAATATGGGGTTGAACTGACAGTCAATGTACAGCCTGCGATAGTGAAGCTTGAGCCGGATCTGATGAAGACGGTATTGATCAATCTGTTTGACAATGCCAGAAAATCGATGGATGGAAAAGGGAAAATTTCTCTGTTCGGTGTGTGGGTATCAGACGAATATCGTATCGGAATCAAGGATAACGGATGCGGTATCGATGAGGAGAATCTGAGCCGGCTGACCGAAGCATTTTATATGGTAGACAAATCACGCTCCCGGGCAAACGGTGGTGCGGGACTGGGACTTGCTATCTGTAACGAGATTGTGAAGCTGCATCAGGCAAAGCTGCAGATCATGAGTAAAATGGGGATTGGAACGCAGGTGAGTGTCTGTTTTCCGAAGGAGGTATGCAGACAGGTTAATTCGGAAAAGATGGAAATGGAGGAAGAAGTATGAGGGGACATGCGGAAACAAAGAAAAACGAACAAAAAACAGAGAAAAACAATGAAATGCATAAAAATATCCTGCGCAATTGCCTGTGCGTGCTGGCGGGAGCTGCTGTTTTGACAATCGGAATTATGGCACCGAAGACGATATTTGCCATGATGGATAAAAGTGAGGTTGATCACATATACGTGCAGCAGGCAGATACATCCTATCTGGATACTGCCGCGCAGATGACGATGGAAGAAAAACTTGATTTGATGGACGGGAGATCAAAAGGGATGCATGTGTCAACTTCTTATCCGGTGGAAAATGCAGACGTATATGATGATTATGATATGCAAGTGCAGGTAGCACCGCAGATTGAAAGGATGCAGGCAGCACATTTACTTCCTGAATTAGATTTTGATATTCTTGATATATATGCGGATACGCAGTATGAAACTCTGGTTAATCTGGACAATATGAATCAATACGTGATGCTTGAATATATGGTGTGTCAGGTTTCTGATGATTATATGTATTTATGTGTAGATGTGGAAACCGGAAAGATTTTGGGGTATACTGTATATGCCTATATGACAGATGCTGAATGGCAGGCGTTTTTAAAAGCGGATGTGGTGAAATATATGGCGGAGGAGCTGGGCATTTCCGAAGAGGTTATTATTAAGAAGTATAACTATGGCGTCTATAATGAAATGTATGGAGAAGGCTATAATATGAATGCAGATGGCAAACTGACTGCGAATGATATGGCAGGTGTGAAGGAGCAGGAAAAAGACGGAAAGCAGTTTGTAGAGATTGGCATGTGGGTCGATCAGGATATATCATCGATTGGAACCATCTATGATGGAGTTGCGATACAATGAGCAATATGATGGATGCACCTGCACAGACAGACATAATGTGAAGGCACATGTGGAGCCGTCAGGTGACATACAAAAATATGCAACTAAGATGGAAAAATGATACATATATGAGACAGATATGATGCACAGTCCATGTAAACTACGGGAAGTTTATAAAAGGAGTGTGCATGAAAATGGAATACGAAAGATACAGTGAAAGATACAGACGGAATGAAACGAACGGGAATGTGGGTATAATTTCCGAGGATTCAGAAGTCATCAGGAGGCGGACGATGTTGCAGGAACAGCAACGCGAAGAACTGCGTAGAAAGAAATTAAAGAAACGAAAGGAAGAGCTGCGCCGGCGCAGAAGGAGAAAACAACGGGCAAAGGAATTGTTCTGCTTGTGTATCTGTGTTGCCATGCTGGTATTGATCGTGGCATTGGTGCGGAGAGGGATTTCCTCTAAAAAACAGGATGTATCCGAAGTGGTGGCTGCCAGTGAATCGGCGTCCACAGAGCAGCAGGCAGATGCCGCGGAACCAAAGGTGTCGGCAACCGGAGAGATTGCGCAGGTACAGAGTCAGGCATTGCCGAATTATTATGAGAAGAAATATATGGTGGGTTCACCGGCACACTATTCGATGGAGGAGATTCAGACAAGATTGAAGAATCTGGCAGACCGATACCCGGAGTTTCAGACAATCTACGATCACATGGATCAATACCCGGAGGCACTTTTAAATAATTTATGCTGCAATCCGAATATGCTGGATTTTGCGCTTGGCTATCAGGAAAACTATGATACAACTTCAGGTACGTTGGAGGCATCTGAACTAGATGGAATCCCTCTGTTTATCCAATGGGATAAGCGCTGGGGCTATGATGCCTATGGAAATGATGTTATCGGATTGTCAGGTTGTGGACCAACCTGTCTTTCAATGATCGTCATTGGACTGACGAAAAATCAGGAGGCAACACCGGACAAGCTGGCGGACTATGCAACGGAACATGGATACTATGAGCAGAATTCCGGAACGAAGTGGTCATTTATGGACGAGGTGGCTGCAGTGTATGGTGTACAGGGATATTATATCTATCTGAGTAAAGATAACATGCAGGAAGAACTCTCACAGGGACATCCGCTTGTATGTGCGATGCGATCCGGAGACTTTACTTCGCAGGGACACTTTATTGTGATCGCAGGAATGGAAGGAGACAAGTTCCTTGTTCATGATCCGAATAGTATAGAACGGAGCCAGCAGTTGTGGGATTATGATACATTACAATATCAGATCTCTGCGATCTGGGCATTTAAGGTCGCACAGTGACCGAAAAAAGGAAACCAAGCCCCCAATTCGACAAAATTAAAAAAAATGAAAAAGGGGGTTGACTTTCCAAAATTAGAGTGCTATTATAAGCAAGCTGTCACTGAGACGACAGCAAAACTTCAAATTCGACATCACCGTCGAAATCAAAAACTTTGAAAAAAATAAAAAAAGTTCTTGACAAAGACGAAACAAAGTGATATCTTATAGAAGTTGTCGCTAAGAACGACAAAACAACGAACCTTTGACAAATTAATAACATGTTAACCCTGAAAATTTCTTTA
>NZ_JBBNHG010000037.1:0-33121 GCF_040094675.1 Coprococcus hominis (ex Arizal et al. 2022) | reverse complement strand
TTTTTGAAAGGTCGTTTCATCAGATTCTTATAGCAATCCAGCAAATAATCTCATAAATAATTGTCCCAGTCGCAAATGTGCACTTCGTCCGGTTTGATATTGGTCTGTCACATCTCGACATTCTCCCATCGTTCTTATCAGATCATTTTTTATTTCCACAACTGCCTGACAATCTGCCATAAAACAGCCGTTTTCAAAATGGTGATATAAACTTCGATAATCCAGATTAATTGTTCCACAAGTTGCCATACAGTCATCTGCCACACTCATTTTTGCATGACAGAAACCAGGAGTCCACTCATAAACACGAACACCATGTTTAACTAATCCATGATAAAAAGAACGAGTTATATTATAGATGAATTTTTTATCAGGGATACCAGGTGTGATAATTCTTACGTCTACCCCTCGCTTAGCAGCCAGACATAACGCATGCGTCATTTCATCTGTTATGATTAGATATGGAGTCATAAACCAACAATATTTTTCAGCTTTATTTATCATACTGATATAAACTTCTTCTCCTACTTGCTCATTATCCATAGGGCTGTCTGCATAAGGTTGAACAAACCCAGTTTGCTGTGCCGTATAATCATAGTGGAAAAGGTATTTACTAAAATCAGAATCATTAGCATCCTTATCACTTACTGCATTCCACATTTCCAAAAATGTCACCGTAAGCGACTGAACAGCATCTCCTTCTAAACGAATACCTGTATCTTTCCACTGTCCATACGGGTGTGTGTAATTAAAATATTCGTTTGCTAGATTATATCCACCTGTAAATCCGACTTTTCCATCAATAACTGTTATTTTTCTATGATCACGATTGTTCAAAAACAGATTTAAACCTGGCATAAACGGATTGAATACACGGCAATGAATTCCTATTGCCTCCATCTTTTTTACAAAATCTGTGTTAATAAAGCCTATAGAACCCATATCATCGTAGAATACTCTAACTTCCACACCTGCTTTTACTCGCTCTTCCAGAACATCTTGAATCTTATGCCATGCTTCAGCGTCTTCTATCGCATGATATTCCATAAAGATAAACTTCTGTGCTTTCTCCAAATCCTTAAGCTGTGCCTCTAATCCTTTCACTGCTTCATCAAAATACACAATATCCGTATTCTGATAGATTGGATACTGCGAATTTCTTTGTATGTAACTTGCTATATTTCCTGCTTTCGGAATTGTTTCTTTTATTCTGCTCAAACACTCCTGACTGTCCGGAAGCATTGGTAACAATTTGCTATCAATTTCTGCATATCGCTCACGCATTTTATGCGTGCCACCATTCAAACCAATCAACAAATACAGGCCTACACCCATAATTGGGAAAATTAGAATTAAGATGACCCAAGGCATTTTCATAGAGGATGTCTTATTTGATGCGTACAATCCCAAAACCAAGATCCCACTCAAAATCCTTGTAAATAAATTTATAATTTCTGCATATTCATTCAAGCGTGTTACGATAGCAATAATAAAAATCACTTCCAGAAGAATGCAGATTATGGAAAAACACAGCCGTTTTACCCCATTTTTTGTTTTTGCTTTGCCCTCTAAAGTATCTTGTTTCATATATATTCCACCCTCCTACTTGCTCAGTTTTCTCCCTAAATTTCGTGGAACATACCAATTTTGTCTTTTATTCTCTGCATTTCATTATCTGCTTCAATGATAGCTCTTGCAGAATGAAGTAATTCTTCACTTATCTCATCATAGCCAGGCATTTCTTCAATTCCTTTTTTATAGCGAAGTTGATGTTCCAATGTTGCCCAGAAATCCATACCATTGGTTCGAATCTGTAATTCTACACGCATAGGTGTTTTACCCTTAGCAAAAAATACTGGTATTTCAACAATCATATGATAGCTTCGATAACCATTCGATTTTGGATTTTTTATATAATCTTTTATTTCAATAACTTTAATATCATCCTGTTGGGTAATCAAATCTGATATCATATAAATATCGTCAATAAACGCACAAACTATTCGAACGCCTGCTACATCATTGAGATATGTCTGTATATTTTCTGTTGTAAATTCATATCCCATCTTCTGCAGTTTATCGTGAATACTATTGGGCTTCTTAATTCTTGTTTTTATAAAAGAAATAGGATTTCGATTGTTCTCAACCGAAAATTCATCATCCAAAACCTCAAGTTTAGTTTGTATCTCCCGAATAGCACAACGATACATCATCATTAAATTATAAAATTTTGTAGCATTATTTAAAAACTGTAGTGATTCCGGACTGTCCATCCTGATTTTTTTTACTTCATCTTTTGTCATGGAACTTTCCTTTCTACCTCATCCCTGATTTCAAAACATTATTTATTTTGATAGTTGATTCGTTCTCCTTGAATTACTGGATAACAAATCATTTTATCACTATCCAGATTTTCTACATGCATATCTACTGCACTGATCTGATGGTTTTCATAAGTATTGTAATAATAAATACCTTTTGTAACATTACAACACGACGTATACAATGTGATTTCATATTTTCCATCCGCTACTTCGCAACATCCTCGTTGCTGATCCACAGATCCGAGAATGTGGAAGAATTGGCTAACGCTTTCTTCCTCTGATTCACCTGAAATTGCATTTACCTTTGTAAAAGCTACACGTACAAAACGTGAGGAAGATGAGAGATCTCCCGGAAGACCTAATCCTCCCATACCTCTACTATATGCATCAAGAGTCAAAGTTTCGCTGAAAGTATTTCTGGGCTGTTTAGGAGATAAATACATATAATTATTTAGTTGAAACATCTGCTGTGGAAATGGCGGATTATTCGTAAGCACTCCTACTGGATTGTCATAAATATGCAAACCATCTGCCATAGATTCTACCGTAATTGACTCATTCTCATCAGAAATGATCCAGTGTAATTGTGCTAATGGTAATTGCTCGCTGAAAGGAGTATTAACAATATTAATTCGTTCAAGAAGCTCGCGAACTTCAACTAAAGAAGAACACTGACTTAAAATCCACGGAATAAATTCAAACTGTGCAATATTTTCCACATCTGGCTTAATCTCGGCATAAACAGCATTTCCGACAAAATTCAGTCCTGCCATTGCCACTCCTTTTTCATTCATAGCATCATAATACAAAGGATAATCCTCTGCAACATGAGCCATTCCAATAATTGCATAATGATTTTTCATATCGCCAACATGGCGAAAATTAAACGCATAATTACGTGGTGTAATTACTATCTGCTCACCATAAGAGCATTCATAATCGAGGGTTCGTCCAAAGTAAAAATCTTTTGTTTTATAAGTTGCTGCTGTACACATGATCGTTTATCCTCCTAAATAGATTGAAATATGTCAATGAGTTTTTTTCTTATCTAATTTAAAATCCACACTCGACAGCTGCATCACAGAACTCGATGAATTTGCCTGACAGCGAATTCGATACTCATATAAGAACAACACTTGCCAGACGCCATACGAAAGAAACACTGGGGGAATCCTAACACCTATACCATACTTCAGCCTTCTACCGATTTTGATTTTCTTGATGAAAACTGCATGTATTACGATATTGAATTCCGTATAGTACGTATTCGCCTTGATAATGGAACCTAGATCTGTATTGCCACCAATCTTTCAGAAGAAGAATTTCCTCTGGAAGAAATCAATAAACTTTACCGGATGCGCTGGAGCGTGGAAACAAGCTTCCGTGAACTCAAATACACCATCGCAGTAAACATATGCAAGGCATATCTCAAACACGGTGGTAACGAAACAGAGACCATGCTTCTCATACAAAAGTATCTGACACCTGTCAGGTACAATCGAAAATATCCTATCCACCTCCGTCCAAAGAGAAATAGGGATTTCATGTATCGGGTTGCATAAATCTCGTTACCATTATACTGCATTATGAGGCAGATATGCAATCTGTCTTTTTGTCATACACAAAAAATGATTTGAACTCATCATACACCTGCTTTCTACGCATTAGTGCACCTAAAAAATACAGCATTTCTTAACTGAACAGTATTTTCAATGCATGAACGCATATGATATACTGTTTTCATCATAAAAAACCTTATCTAAATGACATTGATTCATCAATACTAACTCCAAAATATTTCGATAACTTGATTAACTTATCAATTGATGGTTCTGATTCTCCATTTTCCCATTTTGACACCGCTTTATCTGAAACGTCGACAAGTACACCCAACTGATATTGAGACAGGCCTTTTCTCTCTCTTAGTGTACTGATAAAATTTCCAAAACTATAGTCTCTCATACTTATCCTCCGCTACTTGCTAATTACATTTTACACCAAAATAGTTCATTTGCAATTTGTTCATATCGAATTAAAGTAGATTTTTGTTGTTCGAAGCAATTGCGATTCCGATTATCACGAAACTGCGTGACTATTCACTTTTATTTGATAACAAAAAAGAGAGCCACAGAGTGACTCCCCCAGTGCAGTCCGGAAACATACACCTCATTCAATACAGATAATATACAAGATTATTATAAAAATGCAAGCACAATCAAATAATAGCCTCTACTTTCGCATCTGCGGCACCTGTGCCAAGATCACTGCGGTGAACACAAGCACGCAGCCGACGATTTCCCGCGGTGCTAACACCTCATGCAATACGACGAATCCACCGAGCACTGCAAACACCGATTCCAGACTCATCACGATGGATGCAACTGCCGGATCTGCATATTTCTGTCCTGCGATCTGAAGCGTATACGCGATACCGCTCGAGAAGATACCCGCATATAGGATTGGGAACCACGCGGCGGCAAGATCACTCCATGCCGGTTGTTCAAAGATTGCCATACAGATCAGAGATAACACACCGTTCGTAATAAACTGGATGCACGAGATCTTCACGCTGTCACAATCGTTAAAATGATCGACCGTCAGGATATGTCCGGTGAAGCAGACTGCGCACAGAAGCCCAAGCAGATCTCCAAAATACAGATTGTCGATACCGCCTGACATGCACAGCATGTACATACCACCAAGGCAGACAAAAACTGCCACATAAACAATCTTATGTAATTTCTTCCCGAGTAATCCGGATACGATTGCAACCATAACCACATACGTTGCGGTGAGAAACCCCGATCTGCCGGAGCTGGCCACGCCTTCCGGATATGCCGCGATACCACTCTGTTGCAGATTCGTTGCGAAAAACAACACACAGCCACAGAGGATACCACCGATCACGGTCCGTTTTATACTTTCTTTTTCGACCGGTTCTCCACTTACCTTTGCTTTCTGCTTCTTCATTCCCGTGCGAGCAAGAATCAATAGCGCAAGAAATGCCGCTCCAACTATGGAGCGGCTTCCGTTAAATGTAAATGTTCCAATCTGATCAGATGCTGTTGTCTGTGCTACGAACGTCGTTCCCCAGAAAAACGCGGCAAACAGCAACATAATACTTCCTTTTGTCTTTTTCATTTCAAGCCTCTTATTCTGCATCAATTGGATCTTTCTTTTTCTCAACTGTCTTGATCACCTGCAACACAACATACAGTAAAATCAGGCCGATTACCAGCGGAATCACAGGACTCTTCATTACTCCCGGAAGTCCCTTGCTATTACCAAAGAATCCGGCAATAATGTAAGTGACGAACGATACAAGTGCGACTGTAATCGCATATGGAAGCTGTGTGCTTACATGATTGATGTGATTACACTGTGCACCTGCGGATGCCATAATTGTCGTATCCGAAATCGGGGAACAATGGTCTCCACATACGGCACCTGCCATACATGCAGAGATGGAAATGATCATCATCGTTGCGTTTGTTCCCTCGAATGCATTTACAACGATCGGAATCAGCATACCGAAGGTTCCCCATGAGGTTCCGGTTGCAAACGCAAGGAAGCATGCAATGATAAATACAAGTGCCGGCAGGAAACTAAGCAACGCATCCGGCGTACTCTTCACGAGCTCTGCCACAAATTCTTTTGCGCCAAGGCTGTCTGTCATCGCCTTCAATGTCCAGGCAAATGTCAGAATTAAAATTGCAGGAACCATCGCTTTAAATCCTTCCGGAATACAAGACATGGATTCGCTGAATTTCAATACGCGGCGGAACATATAATAGATAATCGTAATCACAAGTGCAAAGAAGCTGCCATACATCAATCCAACCGATGCATCACTGCCCGAAAATGCTTCTACAAATCCAACGCCTGAGAAAAATCCACCACTGTAAATCATGCCGATGACACAGGCTGTAATCAGAACGATCATTGGGAATACAAGGTCAATCACTTTCCCCTTTGTCTCAACGACTTCATTTTCCGCGTTTGCATATGGACGGTCCGGTGTCGTGTAGATATCGCCCTTCAAAGCGTTCTTCTCATGCGTCCGCATCGGACCATAATCAATCTTTCTAACGATCAAAACAATCATAAATATAATCGTGAAAAGCGCATAATAGTTATACGGAATTGCACGGATAAAGATGGAGAATCCGTCCTCTCCCTCTACGAATCCGGCTACTGCTGCTGCCCATGATGAAATCGGAGCAATGATACAGACCGGAGCTGCTGTCGCATCAATGATATACGAAAGCTTCGCACGCGATACCTGATGCTTGTCTGTCACAGGACGCATCACGCTTCCAACTGTCAGACAGTTAAAATAATCATCAATAAAGATCAAAACACCGAGCGCAACTGACGCTAACTGTGCGCCAATCCGCGTCTTGATATGGGCGCTTGCCCATCGTCCGAACGCTGCCGAACCACCGGCTTTGTTCATCATACAGACCATAACACCGAGTATTACAAGAAATACCAGAATACCCATGTTATATGAATTGGTCAGCACGCGGACGATTCCGTCTTTGAATACATGGTTTACGGTTGCTTCAAATCTGAAGTTGGACCAGAACAGTCCACCGATCACAATTCCTAAAAAGAGTGAACTGTAAACCTCCTTTGTAATGAGTGCCAGCACGATTGCCACGACCGGCGGGATTAATGCCCAGAATGTTGCGTACATCTGTGGCACGTAATTTGCGATTTCTTCCATCTTCTCTCTTCTCTCCTCGTTTTCTTTCTTATTGTCTGCCGCCCATATTCAGTCGGCGACATGGTATCTGGTGCATCTTACAGCATGGATGCACGAAGCTCTTCCCCTGTTTTATTCACAAGGTAAGCCGGTGCAATATCAAATACGGTCTTGCAACCGCTTGCTCCCTCATTTGCAAGTCTGTGAGCCGCTCTTGCATAAGCAATCAGTACGCTGGATGTAAACTCAGGGTTTGAATCAAGCTTCAGGCTGTACTCGATGATATGCTTGTTCTCCTTGTTCCAGCCGGTCACACCGCTGCGGAGTACAAATCCACCATGTGGAATTCCGCTGTGGTTTGCCTTCAGCTCTTCTTCCGAAATGAAGTGAACCGTTGTATCGTAATCTGCGAAATAGTTCGGCATTGTCTTGATTTCTTCCTCAACTTTTGCCGCATCTGCGCCCTCTTCAAGCACTACGAAGCACTCTCTTGTATGCTTCTGTCTTGTTGTAAGCGCCGGATTCTCGCCGTTACGAACTGCCTCAAGTGCGGATTCTACGGGAATCGTATACTGCTTGGCATCCTTGACACCTGCGATACGACGGATGGCATCGGAATGTCCCTGACTGACACCCTTGCCCCAGAATGTATAATCATTTCCCTCCGGAAGCAATGCATTTCCGTACAGACGGTTGAGTGAGAACATGCCCGGATCCCAGCCAACGGAGATAATTCCGATATGTCCGCTTGCTTTTGCACTTGAGTCCACATTCGCAAAATGCTCCGGGATTCTTGCATGTGTATCAAAGCTGTCGATCACGTTGAAATATTTTGCACATTCCGGTGTCTGCTCCGGAAGATCGGTTGCGCTTCCGCCGCACAGAATCATAACATCGATTTTATCCTTCCAGTCTGCCATGTCCTTTACGTTGCACACCTTGGCTGTCTGGTTCTTAATAACCAATTCATCAGGATTTCTTCTTGTGAATACGGCAACGAGTTCCATATCATCGTTCTGGTTGATGGCTGCTTCTACGCCGCGGCCGAGATTTCCGTATCCGTAAATTCCGATTCTCGTCATTTTGTTTTCCTCCTTATTCTATCTCCCTGCATGAGAACTTCTACTCTTTCTCCGAGTTATTCTGGATTTTCATTCTACGCAGACGCGCTCTCGCTCACTTCCGCACATAGCAGACACTAAACTCACTGCGTTCGTTAAGTGCTGATGTGCTCCAATGGTCTGCTTTAGAATTGAAAATCCAGAACAACTCGAATCTACATATAGCCTCTCATGCCCGAAGGTTGAATCAAATTAAAAATTTACAATCGAATCCACTTTAGCATACTTCGTTGCTTTTCACAACAAAATTTCGCCACATCGTACTTTTTTGTATGTTTTTCGGGGTTATTCTTTGTTTGGTTGTTCGGTTGATGTGGTGGTGCTTGTTGTGGTGTTTGTTGATTTCCTGCCGTACACATAGCCGTAGAAATCGGTATTGATGATTTCATCGGACATATAAAGTTTTGTTTCGACTTCCTTGATCTTATCGTCGATGTAGGATTGTGAAACTGTTTTTTCATCCACGTAGTAGGTCACTTCTCCGGTCTTCGTGTTATAGCCGATCTTGTCTGTCTTGAAGCTGTGGTCGGCGAAGATGACAAGTTCTTCCGAATCGGATAAGATATCGTGTCCTGCGAGGATGCGGGAATCGTATGTCACGCCAAGCAGATTGAGAACGGTTGGAAGAACATCCACACTCGCACAGAGCTTCTTGACATGAACCGGTTCTCCCATCGATGCAGACCAGATGCCAAGGCAGGAATGATGTTTTTCAAATGCATCATCGGATACATTCTTGCCTGCAAGCGCATCGTAGCCGCTGTCTGTCAGTCCATATGGATAATGGTCCGGTGTCACGATGAACACGGTCTTCTCCAGCTTTCCGGCTTCATCCAGCTTGTCGATCAGATCCTCTAATGCTTTATCAAGCTCCATCTGTGCCGCAATATACGCCACCGCGTCTTCCGGCAAGTCCATTCCTTCTGTGCATTTTTCTGCTTCCTCACGGTTCTTCAGGCACATGGCATTGTAATCGTAATTATATGGAAGATGCCCACTGAATGTCATAAAATACATCAGAAACGGTTCTTCGTTAATAAACTCCTTGTATACTGCCTCGATCGTATCATAATCGGAATATGTCACATAGCTTGGGATATCCAGACCATAATCGATTGCCTTGAAATCATATCCCATATTCGCATGTGTCTCACTCCGGTTATAATAATAGAAGTCAAAGTCGTGGTATGCTTTGCTTGTGTAGCCTTTCTCATTCAATGCATTGCCAAGTGCATACGGCTGATATGTATCTGCTGACTTATAAAAGCTCCACTCTGAGGAACACGGATACTGTCCCAGACAGTCTACAAATTCTCCGTCAATCGTACTGTGATACCAGATCGGATTATAGTAATTTTCAAATACAAAGCCGTCATTCATGATCTTATAAAGCGTCGGTGTGCAGTTCTCGTAGATACCGTATTTGCACAGGCTCTCCGCGGTAATGCAGACAACATTATACCCTTCGAACATACCCGTATATTCGTTCTGCATGGTCGGTGTCTGCTGCGCGCAATAAGCGGACAGATTCTTCAACTGCTCATCCTCGGCTGCCTGATACAGCTTCTTAAAATCAACTGCCGGATCAACCTGTTCCACATACGCAGGTGCTGCATCCGTATCGGTTGCCGTAGCTTCCATTGCATCACTTTCGGTTGCCGTCACATCATCTGGCTGCATATCTGTATCATCCAAAGTGAATGTCACATTTTTCTTTCCCCCGGTGAGCATCGTCTGCGCATCCCGCACGGTCGTCACACATACGCCGAGCTTGTTCATCGAAAGCTCCAGCACATACTGGTTGTGGAACAACTGATACGGCGAATACATCGCGCGTCCCTGCACATTCAGCAGAAGGATGGAAATGGCGCACAGACAAACCGCACTTGCCACACTTATAAGCCTTATTTTCATCTTCGGTCTGTCAAACTTTATCAGAAATACACGCAGCAAAACAAGTGCGATCACCGGCAACATAAACAGCAACATCCATCCAACATTCTGGCGAATCTTCTCGAACATCACGACCTTGAAATCCATCGCGTTCCCGGCCCCGCCGACAGACACCAGACTTAAGAATGTCCCAAATATCCGGAAATAGATGAGCTGCACGATATCATACACGCAGAATGCCGTAAGACCGACATACGCGATGATCTCATTTCCGATGCGCGGCAGCCATACAGTGAGTGCCGCTAAGAAAAGCCCCAACGTGGCACCGAACAAAATCGGATAGATGCTCGTGCTTTCGAGTTTATGGTAAATCGCCAGATGAAACAACACTTCCAGATAGATGCCCGCGCCCGCAAAAAACGGGATGCGCCAATATGAAAATGCACGCTTCTCCTTCTTTAATTTTATTGTCTGTATCTGATCTTTCATTGTAATCCTCCAAATCTCGCATACGCGCTATCAATCGCGCATTTTATTATATATGATTTTTCCTTGTTTTTCACTATCTTTTATTTTATAATTTAATGTCAGTGTTTACGAAAAATAAGGAGGTACCCTATGGCTGAAGCATATTCAAATTTTGCTGCTGTCTACGATGCGCTCATGGACAACATTCCCTATGACGCATGGGCAGACTATCTGCACGGCCTGCTTGTGGAATATGATATTGCAAGCGGCATTCTGGCAGAGCTTGGCTGTGGAACCGGAAATATAACCGAGCGTATGGCAGATTTCGGATACGACATGATCGGTATCGACAACTCCCCTGCCATGCTGGATATTGCAAACGAAAAGCGGGAACAAAATCATTCTTCATCGCTCTACCTGTGTCAGGACATGCGCGAGTTTGAGTTATACGGAACCGTTGCAGCCATCGTAAGTCTCTGCGACAGCGTCAATTATATTACCGAACCGGAAGAGCTTACGCATGTATTCTCGCTCGTCAATAACTACCTTGATCCGGACGGACTTTTCATCTTCGACTTCCATACGGAGCATTATTACCGGGATGTCGTAGCCGAAGCGACAATTGCCGAGGATCGGGATGATATCAGCTTTATCTGGGATAATTATTATGATGAAGAGGAAGCAATTAATGAACTCGCTTTAAGCCTGTTCGTAAAGGAACCTTCGGATTCCGATGCCGATGATAACCTGTTCCGCAAATATGAGGAATTGCATGTACAAAAAGGGTACACACTAAAGCAGATGAAACAGATGGTAGCTGATTCCGGTCTTACCCTGCTTGCGGCCTATGATGCATTTACACATGAGCCGGCGGACGAGGAATGTGAACGTATTTATATCATCGCGAAAGAAACACGAAACAAGAATTCAAAGAAACAATATATACAGTAATTTTGTATACCACTGCATCAATCATAAATAACAACACATGCAAGTATATATACAAAATCCAAACACTCATTTTAAGGAGGATACATTTATGGCAGATACAATGATTCGTGGCATGGCAGCGAACAAGCAGGTTCGTTTCTTCGCCTGCAACTCTACCGATACTGTGGAAAAAGCAAGAATTACACATCATACCAGTCCGGTTGTTACGAACGCACTCGGCAGACTGTTGACCGGAGGCGTGCTGATGGGCGCCATGTGTAAAAATGATACCGACAAATTAACACTCCGTATCCAGTGTCAGGGACCGATCTCCGGTATGCTTGTCACTGCCGATGCAAACGGACATGTCAAGGGATATGTCAGCGAACCGGAGGTTATGCTTCCTGCAAACGATGTCGCAAAGGCTGTGGACCTCGGTGTCTTAAGCGTCATCAAGGATATCGGTCTGAAGGAGCCGTATGTCGGCGACACCCATCTGGTAAGCGGCGAGATTGCAGAGGATCTGACCTACTATTTTGCAACAAGTGACCAGATTCCAAGCTCTGTGGCTCTGGGCGTGTTGTTCAACGACGATACATCCGTAGCGAATGCCGGTGGATTTATCATCCAGCTGATGCCATTTGCAGAGGACGCATTGATTGACGAGCTGGAGAAACGGCTGAAAGGATTTTCTTTCACTGCTCTTCTCAAGCAGGGCATGTCTGTGGAAGCTATCATACGAAAATTGTTTGAAGGCTATGATGTCGAGCTGACCGATTCCATGCCTTGTGCGTATGTCTGTGATTGCAGCAAGGAGCGTGTCGAGCAGGCAGTTATCAGTCTTGGCAGAAAAGAGCTTGGCGCTATGATTGCTGACAACAAGCCAATTGAAGTTGTGTGCGACTTCTGTCACACGAAATATACATTCTCACCGGATGAGCTGTTGAATATTCTGAAGAATAAATAATCCGCTTATCCGATATAGTTTTGCATCACCTAAACAAAACAGATGGTACAAGCTGTGATATAAAATAATACATCAAACACGATCACAAGGAGGTTGGTAATATGGAACGAATCGATTTACATGTACATTCCAATGCGTCCGACGGTTCTCTGACACCGACAGAGGTTGCCGACGAAGCGATGCGGATGGGACTTTCCGCGATTGCCCTGACCGATCACGACACGGTCGATGGCGTGGCAGAAATCTTAGACTATACAAAGGACAAGCCTTTGGAGGTAGTGCCGGGCATCGAACTGTCCTGCTACTATAACAATCGTGAGATTCATATTCTCGGCTTCTATATGGACTATGAAAACCCGGAGCTTCAAAAAGAGCTTGCCGTATTAAAGGAAGCACGTGAGGGAAGAAATGAGAAAATGGTAGCGATGATGCAGGCAGATGGTCTCCCTGTCACGATGGAGAAGCTGCTTCACGGCAATCCGGACAGTGTCATCACACGGGCACATTTCGCAAGAGTTCTCGTCGAGGAAGGTGTCTGCAAAGACAAGGATACCGCGTTCCGCAAATACATCGGCATCGGCTGTAAATATTACCTTCCAAAACCACAGGTTACCTGTGAGACTGCCATGCGCATCTTAACGACTTATAGCAAAGCGGCATTTCTGGCACATCCTCTGCTCTATCATCTTGGGTATGCACAGATTGATGAGTTATTGGCGTATCTGAAAACACTCGGATTAAAAGGACTTGAGGCATTCCACTCTTCGAACAACCGCTTTGAAAGTGAGAAGCTCCGCTCGCTGGCTGCCAAATACGGGCTGGCAATCTCCGGCGGCTCGGATTTCCACGGGGTTGTAAAGCCGAATATACAGATGGGAATCGGACGGGGAAATATGAATATTCCAAAAGAACTGTTGGATATAATTAAAACTTTATAAATGTATCTCCGCGAAAAAAAGGAACCCAAACCGGGTTCCTTTTTCTATATGTTTACAGTTTCATGATTCCGAGTGTCTGCAGCAAAAGCAGGATCAGGAAGATTGGAGCGATGACCTTTACCATAGCAGTGTAAAGCCGCTTTCTTCCCATTTTACAACCGCTCTTTTCTACTTCTTCGATCACAGTCTTCGGTTTGATGACCCATCCGACGAGAATACAGGTTGCAAGTGCTACGATCGGCATCAGCAGATTGTTACTGATGTAATCCATGATATCTAAGATCTGCGCCGTTGAACCATTCGGAAGCTTGAACTCAAAGTACAGCTTGTTGTATCCGAGGCAGACAATGATACCAACGATCAGTGCGAAGATTCCCTCGATTGTGCCGGCTTTTGTTCTGCTTGTATGGAATGCATCCATAATACATGATACAACTGCCTCCATGACGGATACCGCACTTGTAATTGCAGCGAACAATACCATTGCAAAAAAGATTGTACCGATTATATTTCCGGCAACACCCATTGCAGCAAATACCTTTGGCAAAGATACAAACATCAGACTTGGTCCGGATGACATACCCTCTGTTCCCATAAATGCATACACAGCCGGAATGATCATCGCACCTGCAAGGAACGCAACAACCGTATCAAAAATCTCAATCTGATTAATTGATTTTCCAAGGTTTGCATCATCCTTCACATACGAACCATATGTAATCATGATACCCATTGCCACAGACAAGCTGAAGAACAACTGTCCGAGTGCATCGATCAGAACCGTAAATAACTTTCCGATTGTCAGTCCCTCAAAATTAGGAACAATATATATTTTAAATCCCTGCAGACCGGTTACTACTTCACCTGCATCATTTGTATTTTTCAATGTTAATGAGAATATTGCAATTCCCAAAATCATGACAAGCAGGATTGGCATGATAATCTTCGATGTAGACTCAATTCCTTTATTGACACCACGGAATACGATAAATGCAGATACCGCAAGGAAGATCACAAATGTAATAATCGGTTCCCACTGTGACGTGATGAATCCGGTAAAGAATCCATCCTGTGCAGCGTCGGCTCCATGTCCTGTCAAAAATACGAAGAAATATTTTACTACCCAGCCACCGATTGTGCAGTAATACGGCATGATGATAACCGGTATAATACTCGCAATAGCACCTAAGAATCCCCATTTATCATGAAGCTTCGTATATGCCGTGAGCGGGCTCTGTTTCGTCTTTCGACCGATCGCAATCTCCGTAGTCAGCAGCGTGTAGCCAAATGTCAATGCCAGAATGATATAGACGACTAAGAATAATCCGCCTCCATCCTTGGCTGCCAGATACGGAAACCGCCAGATATTTCCAAGACCAACCGCACTACCTGCCGCCGCAAGTACGAATCCGATTGATCCACCAAATGAGTGTCGCTTCTTTTCTTCCATCCTTTTTCCCTCTCTTTTTTCGTTCTCGATTCACAACACATACCCTCTTATAAAGAATTCTGTATCATGCATCTTGTCCGTTATTTGCTGTCTGATTTCATTTTGTTGTCCTATAAACAGCAGATAAGAGCCATTTTATCATAGATTTATTTTTAAATCCACATCTATTTGATAAAAACAGCAAAAATGGGCAGATATATGTGTGATACATACATCTGCCCGTACTTATGATTGTTATAATCTTGCAATTTATTTTACCTGATTGGCTTCATGGATGGTTCTATTTTCATAATCAACCGCATTCTGTAAGGTTGTCCGGCTGATTGCCGCAAGTGCTTCCCGCGTCAGAAAACCCTGATGGGACGTAATGATAACATTGGGGAATGAAAGCAATCTGGCTGTGATAGAATGCTGTAACAGTTCGTCCTCCCGGTTTTCAAATACATTGTCTCCCTCTTCCTCGTAGACATCCAGACCGACGCCGAAGAATTTGCCCTGCCGGATACCCTGTATCAGTTCCTCTGAATCGACCAGCGCACCACGGGATGTATTGACTAAGATCACATCATCCTTCATCTGTGCAATCGTATCCTTGTTGATCATGTGATAAGTCTCGTCTGTGAGCGGGCAATGCAGGGAAATCAAGTCACTCTGCTTCAGCACGTCTTCGAGCGGCATGTATTCCACGAATTCCAGCTCTTTATTCGGGTACATATCATACGCGATTACGCGCATACCAAATCCACGGCAGATCCGGCACATTGCAGCACCGATCTTTCCGGTCCCGATGATGCCCGCGGTCTTCCCATGAAAATTCACTCCGGTTAATCCCACTAAGCTGAAATTATTCTCCCGCACCTTGATGTAGCTTTTGTGTACATGGCGGTTGACCGCAAGCGCCAGTGTAATCGCAAGTTCCGCAACGGCTTCCGGAGAATATCCCGGCACACGAAGCACCGTAATGCCAAGTTCATTTGCCTTTTCCAAATCTATATTATTAAACCCGGCACAGCGAAGCAGCACCAATCTGATATTTATTGCAGCAAGCTTCTCCAGTACCGGCGCGCTCAGATCCGAGTTTACAAATGCACAGATTGCATCGCAGCCCTGTGCGAGTGATACAGTCTTCGGAGAGATATCAACTTCGTGGTAGATGATCTCGATGTCCGGGAAATGGGTGAGTTCTTTCTCGAAGGATTCCACGTCGTAGGCTGCTGCGTCGTAAAATAGTATCTTCATAATATGTGTCTCCTTTCGTTGTTTTACAAATCAAACAGTTACGAATCCTACTATACTGACCGAGTTGCACAGAATACTTATTCTTCGCAGACGCGCTCTCGCTCACTTCCACACGCAGTGGTACTAAATTCGCAGGAATATCATACATCAATTATTTATTTCTTATTGCCCTGCTCATTAAGTACCAGCGTGTTCCAATGGTCTGCTTAATAATAAGTATTCTGTGCAACTCGAATCTACATATTGTTTCATTTGTAATTATTTAATTGTAACAATCAATCATACACACATATTATATCCAATTTTTCCTTGGTTATCACGTATTACTGCAGCCGGATACTGATTTCGCCGGTTGAGAGATTTTCGCGGGTGCCATCCTCGTACTCGACAAGGAGATGGCATATGTCGTCGATATCAAGGGCGGTTGCCTTGCGCTCGCCATCCTTTGTCACGACACGGATACCTTTTCCTAGAACCAGACTGCGCTTCTTGTATTCCGCGATGAATTCCTTCTTCGCAAAGTTTTTGTAGTAATAGAAATAGCGGTTCAGTGTCTCTGCCAGAATCTTGTTCTTGATGTCACCGCTTTGCTCCTGCAGGACAGAACCGGCGATATTCTCCAGTTCTTTACCGAATCCTTCCGTCGGCATATACAGATTGATTCCGATTCCGACGATCACGTATTCCGGGTCTAAGTTTTCCATCTGGAATGCTGCCTGCGTCAGGATGCCGCATACCTTGTGCGAATCGATAAAGATATCATTGACCCATTTGATCTGTGGTTTCTTGTCCGTGTATTTCTCGATTGCTTCGCAGACTGCCACGGCGGCGATTGTCGTGAGCAGCGTCACTTCCTGATTCGCGATCTGCGGCTTCAACAGGATACTGAAATAGATTCCTGTATTTGCCGGCGACATAAACGACCGCCCCAGTCTTCCGAGTCCGTTCGTCTGTTCCATCGCAGCAAGCACCAGGCCTTCTTCCTCCTGCGTCCGCTCACGGAGTGCAAGGTTCGTGGAGTTGATACAGCGGAACACTTCCAACCGCACTGGGCACTCGACGTCCAGATATTTTGCCATTCCCTGTACGGACAACACATCCGTATCCTCCGCCAGCTTGTAGCCTTTGTTGTTCACGCCCTCGATTGCAAATCCATCCTCCTGCAATTTGCGGATGGCCTTCCACACTGCTGCCCGGCTGACAGATAGTTTCTTCGCAAGCTGCTCGCCAGACAGATAGGTGCCTCTGTTTTCTTCCAGTGTCTTTATGATTTCATCTCTGACTGCCATATTTCCTACTCTCGATTCTTTGTTTTTCATGTCGCCTGACGGCTCCATGTGTGTGTTCGCAATATGTCTAAGTTTCTTCGGACGACTTACTCCGCAAGCTTTGTAATTCTTGCCGCATCATACGCGCCACTCCGGAGCATGTCAATCTCTTCCTTGTATGGTGGAAATGCTTTCTTCGCATCTGCAAGTGATTTCACATATGGTGTCTCCAGAATCTTCGGCACGTCCAAGAAATCCTTATGCCATACAACCTTATATAACGCATCAAACCCAATCGAACCAAGTCCGATATTCTCATGGCGATCCTTCGCCGCTCCGCGTGGATTCTTGCTGTCATTGATATGGAATACCGCAATCTGGTCCTTGCCGATGATCTTGTCGAATTCTTCGATCACGCTGTCGAAATCATTTGCCACATCATATCCGGCATCGTTCGTGTGACACGTATCAAAGCAGACACGCAACTTATCATTGTAAGTGACGCCATCATAAATGTGTGCCAGCTCCTCGAAGCTTCTGCCAATCTCGCTGCCCTTTCCTGCCATTGTCTCAAGCGCGATATGCACCGGCGTATCCTTGGTCAGCACTTCGTTTAACCCTTTAATAATGCTCGCGATACCGGCGTCGGCACCGGCATTCACATGAGAACCCGGATGCAGGACAAGCGTCTTGCTTCCCATTGCCGCGGTCCGCTCGATCTCTGTCTTTAAGAAATCAACCGCCAGCTGGTAGATCTCCGGTTTCACCGTATTTGCCAGATTGATGATATACGGCGCATGTACCACAAACTCTGTGATATCATTTGCCCGCATCAGCTCCCACGCTTCTTCCACGCGCAGCTCTGACACGTCCTTTCTGCGCGTATTCTGCGGCGCTCCTGTATATAACATAAATGTATTTGCGCCATAAGAGAGTGCTTCCTTCACCGAGCCAAGCATCATCTCTTTGCCGCTCATTCCAACATGACTTCCGATTTTCATACTGTATAAACTCCTTTTTCAGTTTTATAATGATTGTCCAGATTGAGGTTGCGTGTTATACCCATTGCTCGGCATTTGGTACATCGGATCACCATAGTATGGTGTCTGCTGCATGTTATTATCCCTTCCGCACAACGTTCCAATCGTAATTGCCAGAAATATCATAGCCAATATATGAAATGGTTTTTCCATAAAATTCCTCATATTATTCAGAATCGAAGCTTTCGCCAGCTCTGATGCCCCATAAAAGAAAGAATATTTCCGGTTTACTGCAACCACCCATATAGCATTTAATACATTTAAAATAATATGGCTCACAAGAACAACGATTGAAATCGTCAATCCGGTTCTTTTCTTCTGCGATTTCCGTGTGATGGTGCATGCAAGAATATACAATCCCACAGTCAGAATCGGACATATAATACTGCGGATATCAAGGATTCGTTCGGTGTTTACATCCACGCCAAAAAATTGAACATATTTGTCCTGCGGTCCAAAGTAAATAATCCAGTTCATAATCATTGCCAGCACACTGCAGATCATCGCGATTGTAACCAACACATTTGTACATTTTAGTTTCATACGCTTCCCCCATATTTATATTATAGTTTGCTAACCAAATAACCGGAGCATTGTCAAACAATCACTCCGGAATCAGTTTACAATTATTATAATTATAGCATTTTTCTACAGGAATATCCACAGAAGATTTTACAGTACCTTACTTCCATTGGCAGTCAGCTTGAATTTCGCTCCGAACAACTCCGCCCCGTGCCGGCACATCTGCATGCGTCCAAGGAAAATATCGAAATACTCATACATCGTACAGATCTTCTCGTCGATTTTGAGTTCCAATGCAATCTGGCGTTTCTCCCGGTTGATCTTCAGGTTTGCTTCCGTGACTGCGTAATTCACCCAGTCGTGAATATCGTAGGTCGACTTATCACGCGAGCGCACACGGCTTCTGCGGACATCCGTCTTATCCGCTATAATCATCGCCGCTGACACAATATCCACCGCACCTCCGGTTGACTCGTCGTGATGCCCAATCGCAGAAACGATGGTTGCACGATCTGTAAACGGCATATCCATCCGCCGCAGGATATCATTTGCAAGGAGTGCGCCATACTCGGCATGGTGTTCACGATTGACTGCATTTCCAATATCATGCATATATCCGGCGATCTTCGCAAGTTCGATCTCCGCGTCAGCATGTCCGAACTTCTCCAGCAGATATGCCGCCCGTTCTGCCACCAGCGTGCAATGTGTCTTCGAATGCTCCGTATAGCCAAGCGTGGCTAAATTCGCATCGCCCTTTTTGATAAATTCGTTTATCTCTTTGTTCTTGATGATGTCTTTGTATAATATCTGTGCCATTTTCTAAACCCTTCTTCTGTAATATGTAAATAGTTCCGGCAGGATCTGCCACATACTCTTCATGTAAAAACCCCCATTTATTATGATTTCTATTTCATAATAAACAGGGGTTGTTAAATATGTTATCTCGCATATGTTAAATGCTCGTAAATGCTGTTTTACTTATGCAGTTGTTCTTTGTCTATGATGTAGGCGAGCAAGCCCTTGCAACCTACCAAAACATCCTCAAATGTCTGGTCAAAATCGCCGGTATACCACGGATCAGCTACATCACGTGCCTCGCTCAACCTATGCGTCTTCTCATAGTCCGCGAATGACAGCATCTTGTAAATCTTCCCTTCCACATCACTGCCACCGGCAATCCGCGTCATATTCCGGATATTCGCACCATCCATTCCGATCAGATAATCATAATATGTATAATCCGCCCGCGTCATCTGTCTCGCCCGATGTGGAATCAACGGAATCTGCTCCTGTTGTAATTTTTTCTTTGTCCCATGGTGTGGCGGATTCCCAATCTCCTCCGTACTCGTCGCTGCCGAATCAATCTCGAAACAGGAATCGAGATGGAATTGGCGGGCGAAGTGGGTGAATACGCTCTGAGCCATGGTGGAACGGCAGATGTTGCCGTGGCAGATGAATAACACTTTTATCTTACTCATTTTATCTCCTTATATCTTCTCAAGGCCTTGTAAATACTGACTTTCCAGCATTTATACACATTTTTCTTAAACGGCTTTTTGTCTCATAAATTCTTGCATTTTCTCATGTTTTTTCGGGCATTTTGGTTATAAATGGGTTATTTTTCTTGTCCGGAAAGCCTTACGAAATAAGGCTTTCATGAGTTATTTGTGCATGTTTTTGGGTTACAAACCGGTTTTTATCCAGTTCTTTCTTTGCTTCTTTCAACCTGGCAAGTTCTTTTTTCGCATCGTCATAGCCGGTATGCGTATAAATATTAAGCGTCACAGATACATCTGAGTGTCCCATCAGATATTGCAGAGTCTTTGGATTCATTCCGGAATTTGCCATGTTTGTACAATATGAATGCCTACAGATATGTGGAGTAATCAAGGGTAATTGTAATAAATGTTCTTTGTTGTACTTCTCTCTTGCATGCTGCATATACTTTTCCCAGTGAAGTGCAACCATTGGATTCCCATTCTTATCCAGGAACAAAAATCCCCCATATCCATCCACTGTTGGCTCTTTCTTCGTCTTTTTGCGATTCTTCAGAATACGAAGGAATGCATCTTTCACATCTTCTTCCATAGGCAGTAATCTGGTTCCACTTGTCGTTTTTGTGGATACAATCTCATACTTCATATCTCTGGTTCTCTGCAATTGATGATCAATTCGTATCACCTCATTCTTGAAATCCAGATCTCGCACGGTAAGTCCACAAAACTCTGAAATTCTAAGTCCCGTTTTAAACAAAATGTAAAATGCATCATAGTAACGGTTATAATGTGGATCATTCTTTACAAATTCCAGGAATCTTGCCTCGTCCTCTAAGGAAACTGCTTCTCTTTTCTGACTGTCATTGACCAGTATCGTACCAAGTTCAAATCCAAATGGATTCTTAAGGATCAGATCATCATCTACAGCCATCTGAAATGCCGGTCTTAACACGCCTCTGATCGAGTGAATTGAACTGTATCCTCTTCCATCCCTCTGAAGCTTAATCAGAAATATCTTCGCATCAGACAGCTTAACGTCATCCACCTTCTTATGAGAAAACTCTTCTTTTTTCAGCACATTTACGACAAAATTATAGTTTGCTAATGTATTGTGCTTCACTCCTGTTTTTAATGAAAGATATCTTTCCACCAGTTCAATCACCGTCAACTTGCTTCCGGTGATTCCCTGCATCTGTAAGGACTGTACTTTGCGTTCTTTCTCTCGCAGAGAAGCATCGGCTCTTCTTCCTTCCGGCATCTTATCCGATTCTGTTAATCTCCAACTATATAATATTTTTCGCTTTCCAAGTGAATCTGTGTATTTATAACGATATCTTCCACTTGGTTCCTGCCATTCTCCCTGTTGAAGAACTCTTCCTTTATCATCACGTCTCTTTGAAATCATATTCTACCTCCAAGGGGACGCAACATGATATTGTTAGTATATCACGTTGCCTCCACCTCGAACACCTCCTTCTTTTTTATTTTTTTATCTTTGTTTTTTTATATTGCACTAAGTGTATCTACAAATCGTTCAAATCTTTCTCTCTTAATCTGTACACGGTTTCCGTTCCACAACAGATATTCTGCATTGGGATTTTCGCTTACCAATTTACGAAGTTTCCCTTCCCCAATTCGAAAATATGCCGCCGCTTCTTCAATAGATAATGTATATTTCTTCCAGTATGGTATTTCATAATTACTCATCTGCTCATCTCCTCTCGCACATTTTTCTTTTATGTAAGTTCCTCTGACATTGGCGGCAGGCAAGGGGCTCTATACACGTTGCCACTGCCAATGCCTTTTTTTGCCAATGTAACTACTTAAGAATCTTTTTTCAGTGAAATTGTCTTTCTGCTTTGATACCATCCATAGATTAACTGATCCTCTAAATCTTTTCTCGCATCTCTTCCGGTTCTTGCCGAAATTTCATATGCCTGCAGCTCTGCTTCCAGTTCTTCCAGACACATCATTTTCCTTTTTCCCAGCAATTCAAGAATAAGCTTTTTGGCTTTTTCCAGTTTCGTCTCTTTCTTTGTTCCTGTATTTCCGGCAAGCAGATCATCAATGGAAATGTCGTATTCTCCCATCCAGATAAGTCCGTCATCGCTCAGAGAAAAGGCTACCGGATTTTCCTTTTTCGCCAAGGAATCCTTTTGCTGATAGACCACACGAATATCCTGGCTTTTCTCTTTCTCAACTTTTTCTACAAATAAAATACTTCTGACCGCCGCAGCGATATCCACAGATCCCAGTGTGCGATAATCACTCTGCACTCCAGATGCTTTGTTCAAATGACCAATCAGCACAATGGCGCATCCTGTACGTTCTGCTATATTACTGAGATTGCGAAACAACGGACGGATCTCATTGGCTCTGTTCATATCCACATTGGCTCCCAGATAGGCCTGTATCGGATCCATGATCATCAGCTTAACATTATTCTGCCTGATGGCTTTTTCGATTCTTTCATCTGTCATGGAAAGTTGCTTTTCTTCCTCATTGATAAAACGGACTCTCGTCATATCTGCTCCACATTTTGCAAGTCTTGGCTTGATCGTATCTCCGACACCGTCCTCTGCGGTTTGATAAAAGACATTGAATGGCTCGATTGGAAGAGCATTTGGAAGTTTTCTCCCTGCTGTACAGTATGCACAAAGTGCCATTGCAAGCCATGTTTTTCCTTTTCCCGGATTTCCCTGGATCAAAGTTACTTTCCCAAATGGGATAAATGGATACCATAACCACTGCACTACTTTTTCTTCCACATCTGACATTTTTATGACTGGGATTGGATTTTCTTCCTGTACTTGTTTCTTCTTCAAAGGGATTTCCTCTGCCATATCTTTTCTATCAATTCCTGCTGTCAGACATTCATTCCAGTCTTTCTTTACTGGTCTTAATCGCATCACCATCTTATCGTCAGGGATTTTTTCTGCAAGCTTCTCACAAGCGGCATTCCCGGCAGTATCATTATCCAGGCAAAGAAAAATCTTTCGGATTTTTTTATGATCTGCAAGATACTGTATCAACGCTTTTTCGCTGACTCCGCCCAATGAAATGTAGTGATGGGTTTCCCATCCATCTCCTGTGGCGCTCAGAAAAGAAAGCAGATCGATTGGTGCTTCAAAGACAAATAACGTATCATCTGTACCCGTGTGGCTAAATCCATATGCCTTTTCCGATCCTGGTGCATCTCCCCGGTATTTTTCTTTCGTTCCTCTTATGCCTGCATAACGAACCGTTCCTTTCGGATCGTAACCAATAAATATCACGTTGTGCTTTACCGCATCTTCGTAAATTTTCCCTTCTGCAAGCATCTGGTCAATAATCTTTTCAGAGATCTTTCGTTCTTTTATCAAATACTCCCTCACTCTGTCATTGTTTTCATATGCTTTTGGAAGTTGCAATTTCACTTTTTCTAAGGGGATGGGGCAGCCTTCATGGATGCCTGCATCCTCCTGTTCCATTTTCTTGACTTCCTGTTTATCTTCGCCGGGCAATTCATTGATTAATGTTTTTACAGCTTCCGGAAATGACATATTATAAAATTCCATTAAAAAATCAATGGGATGTCCTCCTTTACTTCCGCTAAAGCGATACCACTCATTATAATTGACTGTCAGACTGTCATGCTTCATCCATCGATATTCTTTTCCTGATTTCTTCAGTTTTTCCCCTCTGGCCCTCAGAAAAGAAACCAGATCTGTTTCATTTGCTCTTGCTATCTGTTCTTCTGTATATCTTGGCATTTTCTGTTCCTCCTATAATTCCACTCCATATGATTTTTTCTTTACTCTATCTTTCTTTTGAATCTGATCTCTGCATGCTGTTTTTTCTTCTGCAAGCAAATTCTCTGGATCTGGCTGATCTTCTATCTCCATCATTACCAGATCAACGGATCTTTGTACTTTCTGCAATGGCCGAAGCTTTTCCAGAACTTCCTTTTTCTCCGCTTCTAAAGTTTCTTTCTCCTCCGTTGCATTTTTCAGATACTTTTTCCAATTGGAAACCGGCACTTTTCCTTCTGCATTCCTGTTTCCCATGACGATCCTTTTCCCTCTGTGGTACCGATTCAGTTCTTTTGCATGCTCCTTTTTAAATTTTTCCTTGCCGAAAAATTTGTTTTTATACTCTTCATAAACCGGTCGAAATGTCTCATAATCATCCCATGCCTTTATCAACTTCTTCATCTCCTGAATCAAACTGTCCGCCTCATCAAGATCGTATTGCAAATCATGCCCTCGGCTGCTCAGTTCCTGAATCCGCTGTTCCAGTTCTTCTGGTGTATCAATATTTTCATCTGACAAAAATGCAATCGTCTCTGCAAGCTGTTTCAGATTTGTATTCATTGCTTTCTGACTTCCATATTGATAGGTTCTCGCCACTCGGTTTCTCTCGTCATAATATTGCTGCAAATACCCGGCCAGCGTTGGCTTCTGCACATAATGCATCTGCCTTTTCAGTTCATATATTTTTTCTGATATCCAGGATTTCAACACCGTGATTTCCATAACCATCTGATTAAACTGACTGATCAGCCGATTCAGATTTCCTAATGCAGTCCGGATTCCTTTTGCTTCCATTGCGCGTACATGTGGTCCTTCATGAATCATCGGGATTCGGTCAATCCCCCGTTCTTTGAAAGAACGTGCATCGACCCGAACAGATAATCCTTTTTCTTTAAACTTTTCATTGCACCGATTTGCCCAGTTTTTCCGCAAATAGATCAACATCTCCTTGCTACTCCATCCGGTTGTGGATACTGCGCGGTATGCCTGTTTTCCATTTTTATCCAAAACCGGATTCCCCTGCTCATCCATCACCGGTATCTTCTTTTCTTTTATCCCCCAGGTTCCATCTTCCTTCAAAGGACGGATTGGAACTAAGATGTGGATATGTGGATTAGGTTCTGCACCTTTTGACCGCACCGGATCATGAATTGCAAAATCGGCAATCATGCCTCTGGACACCAGTTCTTCCTGGACAAATGCTCGTGCCATTTCAATGTTTTCTTCCATGGAAAACTCGTTCATGAGCGTAATATCAAAGCTGTGAGCCAGCTGTGCTTTTCTTCCGGACTCTGCCCATTCCAACGCATTCCACAAAGTTTCCCTGTCAGCATATCCCCTGGGTGCATGATCCGGCAGACAAATTTCTGCCATGACCACGCCACGCTTTCTTGTAAAATCACTGGATTCCCCGTAATAGGTACTGTAGAGTTTTTCTCCTGAACGATAAGCAGCCTGGGCAATCACGGACTGTCCTCTGCTTCTCTTCACCTGTGTTAAATGAAAATGATAACTTGCCATCTCTTACTCCTTTCTGCGGGACTTCCAATATCCGGCTTCTTTTAAGTCTTCGATGGTACTTTGAAGCTCTGCCTCTCCTGCCTCTGCACGTTCCCTTCTTCCAACAACCATTTTTGCGATCTCATCACGAAGAACCGGATCCGAGAAAATCCTTTCTGCCAGAAGAAAGAACTCTGCTTTATCAAGCAGTTCCACATCTTTGCAGATACATTCAATCGCAGCTCCCCTTGTAATCAGGCGACTCACTCTCGCTTTTTTCGATTTATTCACCTTATATTCTGTAACATTCTGCAATCGCTGCATCTTGTGTTCTAATTGCAGTTTTTTCAATTTTTCCGCTTCGATTTTCGATTCAATCCCTGCGATTTCATTTTGTGTACGTGTTACATATTCCTGAAAATTTTCTTTTTTTGCCATAATCAACTTCCTCCTGTTATTTCTCTTTTCATGTTTCTTTTTATGGGTTAGGCATCTATGCCGGAAGGGATACCCCCTTCACCGGATGCAATCCGAAAACTTCTTTTGGAATAGCTTCCAGAAAGAAGTACCCTTCCGGAGGACGCACATACTTGCTAAAGTATATAAGTGCGCTCTTCCGCTTAAGCTCCAGAGATCTCTGTCTACTCAAACGGCAACTCTGCGTCTTCCGGCACACTCATAAATCCATCGTTCTCATCCTTTGGATTCGTATCGGATGCTTTCTTGCTTTCAGCAAAAAAATGTTCTTCTACAACAACATTGCTGCTATATCTTTTCACTCCTTCGCTGTCTGTATAACTTCCTGTGCGGATTCGTCCGCTGATGACAATCTTGGTTCCTTTTTTCAAATAGATTTCCGCAAACTCTGCATTCTTTCCGAATGTCACGCAGGAAATAAAATCTGCTTCCCTTTCCCGATCTTTTCCATATCTCCGTTCAACCGCTAACGTATATCGCGCCATTGCGGTTTTATTATCATCCTGCAAATCTTTAATCTCCGGAGCTTTTGTAAGCCGTCCCATTAAAATCACTTTGTTCATCTCATCTTCCTCCTTTTTTTGTTCTGATTTACTTGTTCCATATGAATCAGGCCTGGATTCAATCGAGAGCACGAAAACAATTTCTTTGCCACTGCATCAGACTTTCTTTTTTACGCCCTCATATAACGAAACGCTCAGAGGGTAAAATACAGTGGCAAATGTAAAAAATTTTATTTTTTTGTTTTTGTCTCTCACATATACAAAAGAAGAACGGTGTTTTTACAGGGTGTTGGCGAATATTTTTTTATTTTTGCGCAAAAAAATAGCTATAAGACTCCATTTTTGAAATCTTATAGCTTTGCTATTAATGACATTAAGTTGTATTTCTAATCATCAATTATTTCCCAATGTCCATTAGAACCACGACCAACAAATCGAACAATACCTATATCTTTGATATGACGTTTTACAGTTTTGGAACTTATTCCTAACATCATTGCCATTTTTTCTGTACTGATTTTATTATCCTTTTTTATCATATTCAATATTTGAATTTCCAACGGATTACTCTCTTTTTTCTGAGGGACATTCCGAGGGACATCCTGAGGGACATCCTGAGGGACATTGTAATTCAAATTTGGCATCACAACTGTAAACTGGTACCGATCTGATCTAAAAGACGGCTTTTTACTTTCATCATAGTTGATTTGAAATTCATAGCCTCCAATGATTTTTCCGAATCCACTACCTTTACGTTCCATATATCCCAGCCGATTAAATATATCTGCCAAAACCGGGTTTCTTCTCGTTGATGGAACTGTAAGTGGATCTCTGTCCTGAATAATGGAACCGTCCGGCATGCCTCCCGGCGAATAAATTTCCATACGATCATCGTAAATATCAATATGCACTTCACTACCATTCACAAGATAATCTCTATGGGCCAATGCATTAACCAATGCTTCATGATAACTACGTTCTACATATTCCGGCATTTCTTCTCTGGAATTAGCAGTCTTTCTCCACATTAATTTCGCATTTCTCTTAATAAAAGCTTCTCCATTATCAATTAATGACAAAACACTTCCAGAATATTCCGCATCGTCAAATGCATCTATTGTACCACCGCTTTTATTTAATCCATTCCACCGGGTACAAAATAATCTTGACCATCGAATAGGGCTTTCATCTGCAACCAAGGCTCCGGCATTTGTCAAATATCCTTGCTCATTCGCCAGCCCAAATGATATAAGATCTTTCTCATCAAAACTATTTCCTGTCCATTTTTTATATCTTTCCCGGAGTTTGGAAAAGGCAAAATCTTCCACTTTATACGTAGAAATCTGTGAATCATAAGATGTATTTCTACCGCGCAATACCAGTCTTTTCAATTCCGTTGATGTCGCTTTCACACTCTCGTTTCCAACACGAACATATGCTTCCAGCACACCATCACCCGAATAATAGTACGGTGTCTCTTCACCTTTGAAAATATCCAATAAAATTAATACTTTTCCATCTTCGACCTGTTCAAATCGAAGACGAAATTCTGGAATTGGATCCATCCTTGTCTTAATGATTTCACTTATTTTCTCAGCATCACTATTCGGATTCTCAAGTCCTACAATTTCATCATTATCGGCTATTCCAAAGATTAATGCTCCACCAAGTGTATTTGCAAAAGCACTTACGCTCTTACACCAACTCTTTGGTTTCTTCGCTTCCAAAGATAGCTTTTTGTCATATTCAGTTGCTTCACCGATTAATTGTTTTATATCCAAGCTTTCCACCAACTTTCTGCAATCAACGTGTTATTTCTTGCTTTCCATTCGTTCTCTAAGATCTGTTAGTTTTTCCCCCTGATAGCTAAAATATGCAGTTCCCTGTACCTGATAATCATATTCCAACAACTGCTGTGCTAATGCTGATAAAGATGTCGTAACTCCTTTATAAGCAATATGCCTATCGTCAATGACCTTCACAACCACCGATGCATCATTAATAAAAACCAATTCAGCATTCTGAGGAATGCCATATTTACTAAATCTGAATGGTCCACGCCTACTTTCTTTTGCGACTTCTGCAGCTGTTTCCTCATCCAAAATTTCATGTCCCTCTGGTGCCATTTTCTTCAATCGTTCTTCTGTTCCACTGATTTTTGCAATACTGTCCAGTAAGTCATAGGCATCTTCCGGGCTCATGGCATAAAATTCTCTTTTTCTCTCTTTTCCATCAAAATTTTCTATTGATCTTAAATCTGGATTCAATTTATCAATCAAATCATGTAAAACAAGATCTGTCAGATTTGATTCCACTTCATATACAGCATATGCACGAAATGCAAATGGAATAGTTTCACTTCGATTTAGTTGCTTCATTCTCTTTTCTAAATCTTTTGCATATCCTATTTTCACATAATCAGGGAATGATGGATTAGTCAGTATGTAAATTACTCCTTTACTCATTGCAGACACTCTCTCCCTACGTTTTATTAATAACAGATTTATAACATTTTATTCATTTCCATATGGTATTTTAGATTCTGCAACCATAGACAATGTATTCTGCTCATCAAGACTATACTTCACTGTATTATGCTCTGGCTCAGTAAATGTAGACGAACCACCGATGCCAAAATACTTTTCAAAGAAAATCTTCAGCTTGTCAATGACACCTTGTTTCTTCTTGGCTCTGCCACCACCGCCAAATCGTGAAATCGGTGGCATAAGTTTATCTATATCCGTTCCGGCTGTTTTTATTTCTCCGTCACGGAACGCATTTTCCATAAACTTCCGTGTATCTTCTGGTTTTAGCTTTTCTTCTGTGATAATCGCATTAAGGTCATGGTCACGCTGCTCCACCACAAACTCGTGCCATTCATTCACGACATCATCCACATCGTTGATTCCTGCAATAAAAGTTTCAATAAGCTGTTTCTTGCTACGCAGTTCCGGGCTGGCATCAATCGCCTTATTAATGGTAATCAGAACTTCCTTGTCTTCGCAATGGGTATCATGGTACTTCTTTACGAGCATGAGAATATAATCGATGTTAATTTCTATCTGCCGGATCAGTTCAATCTCAAATACTACATCATCTGTAATATCCGTACTTTCCTGACGCTTGCGTTTCCACTCATCACGTAAGTCCTGATAACGACCAAGATAATCCTGTAAATCACGTTCGGAAATCAGCTCATTCCCCTTGAACTCGTCAAAGGAAAGCAGGAGATTTCTCATACGAAGAATCGCACCAAACAAAGCAATAAAATCCTTCTGATTCTGCTCTCCGACAATCTGTGGGTCTGACAGAGGAAACTTATTGTTCAAATCTTCCACCATATCCACATATCCTGGCATTGGCTTGCCATCTACAGATTCATATCCGTAATAATAATCCTTAAAGCTCTGCAATAGAACAATCCCTCCGGCATTCTTGTCTCCAAACAGGGAAATAGCACTATCCACACGCTTTTGCAGATTTCGGAAACATACAATATTTCCAAAGGTCTTGATAGAATTCAGAATGCGGTTGGTACGGGAAAATGCCTGTATCAATCCGTGCATTTTCAGATTCTTGTCTACCCACAACGTATTCATAGTTGTGGCATCAAAACCTGTAAGGAACATATTTACTACGATCAGAATATCCAGTTCCTTGTTTTTCATACGAAGCGACACATCTTTATAGTAATTTTGGAATTTATCACTTGAGGTATCGTAATTCGTATGGAACATTTTATTATAATCGTCAATAGCTTCTTCCAGAAATTCTCTGGATGGCTGATCAAGGGCAGAGGTATCCTCTGAATTTTCTTCATCCAGAATACCATCTGATTCTTCCTCATTTGCCCCGAAACTAAAAATAGTTGCAACTCGCAGTTTTTTGGTAGGATCTGCTACCATCTGCTTTTTGAATTCCTGATAATACAGTTTTGCCATAGGAACGCTTGATACTGCAAAAATGGAATTAAAACCGCTGATACGCTGTTTCTGCTTGATCTCCTCTACCTCGTCCCGTTTGGCAGAAGCCACCTCTGCAATATTAGTCAGCGTATTGTATATGTAAGTTTTATCCCCACGATAGGTCTTCTGGTCAAAATGTTCCAGTATATACTGTGTTACAATTCGGATACGTTCAGGAGCCATCATAACCTTTTCACGGTTAATGTCCCATACCATCTCGTCTGTTATTTCTTCTTCCACATCCATCGTTTTAATATAATCCACCCGGAATGGAAGAACATTTTTATCGTTAATCGCATCCACAATCGTGTAGCTGTGGAGCTGGTCTCCAAAGGTCTGACCTGTAGTAAAGAATTCTGGATTTTTTGCTCTGCCGGAATTAACAGAGAAAATCGGTGTTCCTGTAAATCCAAACAGATGATATTTCTTGAAATTCTTCACAATCGCAGTGTGCATATCGCCAAACTGACTACGATGGCACTCATCAAAAATAATAACGATATGTTTCGTATACACTTCATGTCCCGGATTCTTTTTTATAAAAGTAGCCAGTTTCTGGATTGTAGTAATAATGATGTGTGCATCTGGATCTTCCAACTGCCGTTTTAATATGGTTGTCGAGGTATTGCTGTTGGCTGCCCCTTTTTCAAAACGATCATATTCTTTCATGGTCTGATAGTCCAGATCCTTACGGTCAACCACAAACAGCACCTTGTCAATATACGGCAGCTTCGATGCCAGTCTTGCCGTCTTGAACGAAGTCAGCGTCTTGCCGGAACCTGTGGTATGCCAGATGTAACCACCACCCTCGACACTGCCGTACTTCTTATAATTATTGGCAATTTCGATGCGATTGAGAATTCGCTCCGTAGCTGTAATCTGGTACGGACGCATGACCATCAGCATATCCTCTGATGTAAAAATACAGTATTTCGTAAGGATATTCAGAATCGTATGCTTTGCGAAAAAAGTCTTTGTAAAATCAATCAGATCAGGGATTACACGGTTATTGGCATCTGCCCAGAAGCAGGTAAACTCAAAACTGTTACTGGTCTTGGTCTTACTTGCTCCCCGTTTCTCATGTTCTTTTTCTGCATTCCTTCTGGTACTGTTGGAATAATACTTTGTATTCGTGCCATTGGAAATAACAAAAATCTGAATATATTCATACAATCCGCATCCTGCCCAGAAAGAGTCTCTCTGGTAGCGGTTGATCTGATTGAATGCTTCACGGATAGCAACTCCTCTGCGCTTCAGCTCAATATGCACAAGAGGAAGACCGTTTACTAATATGGTAACATCATAGCGGTTGTCATGCTTCGCGCCATTTTCCGTGCCAATCACACAGCCCAGGCTGCCCTCTCTGATGCCAGTGGCAGCATTCACCTTGTACTGATTGATGACCTGCAGCCTGTTGTTATGGATATTCTTTTTATCTATGAGTGTAATATTCTTGGAAGAACCGTCATCACGAGTCAGGACTTGGACATTGTCCTCCTGTATCTTCCTAGTCTTTTCCACAATATGCTCATTTGGATTGGCAACGGCATTTTTGAAAAAATCATCCCATTCTGTGTCTGAAAACTGATAGTTATTCAATTCCTCTAATTTCTTACGGAGATTGGCAATCAGGTCTTTCTCCGTGTGAATCGGCAGATATTCATATCCCTGTTCACAGAGCAAACGGATAAACTCCTGTTCCAGTGCTACTTCACTCTGGTAACTGTCAGAACGCTTCTTGACTGGCTCATATTCTGTGACAACAGTATTCTCCGATGTCTCTGCTACAATATTAAAGTACGGCACATCCTCGCCTCCTTACTTTGGTAATTCTTTAAAGGATAACAGCTTATCCCTGTAATATTCATACTGCTTCTGACGTGCTTCGATTTCTGCCGGAAGTCCTGCGGACAGGTCATTGCAAATACTATGAAATTTATTCAACACATTCACAATCTCCTGCTGTTTTTCTATACTCGGAACAGCAAGCTGATACTCTGCAATCGTTTTTCCCGTTAAGGATGCTCTGGTTGTAAATGCACAATGGCTTGTAACATACTTTCTGAAATCTTCCGTAGCAAAACAAAATGCACAATATTCCGGCAACAGATAATTTGTTTTTGGAGTTGCTTTAATGGTAAATCCATTAAATACACAACCACCAATATCATCAAGCATTACTGATGACCACCCCACGTCTTCTGCCGTCTCTGATGTTCTGGTAAAAAACACATCTCCACGGTGAACTCCCAACTTTTCAATTTCTGCCGGAGTACATTCAACCAGTGCGGTAATATCCTCTTCTTTAAGGAATCTGTTATTATAAACATCTGTATATCTGATAAAAGGAATACCAGAACCAAAGAAATCCTTTCCTTTGCTCAATCCATTACGGAAATCAAATAGACTTCCCATCGGCAGTGTAACATAACCAAACACATACTGAATGAGCTTAATTGCGCTCAGCTCTGTCTGTCTGTCTGTCTGTCTGTCTGTCTGTCTGTCTGTCTGTCTGTCTGTC